>NZ_LFVW01000371.1:0-11806 GCF_001182915.1 Kitasatospora sp. MY 5-36 | reverse complement strand
CGGGCCACGCACTGGGGCCGGCGGTGGCGGTCGCGGCGATCCAGGTGGTCGGCTCGACCGTCGCCGCGCACGGCCAGCACGGGCGGGTCCCGCTGGACGCCCTCGGCTACCTCCTGCTGCTGCTCGGGCCTGCCCTGCTGGTGCTGCGCGGCCGCCGGCCGGTCGCGGTGGCGGCCGGCACCTCGGTGGTCACCGCCGGGTACCTGGCCGCCGGGTACCCGTACGGGCCGGTCTTCGTGAGCTGGCTGATCGCCTGCTGCGCGGCGATCGGCTCCGGGCACCGCCGGGCGGCCTGGACGGGCGCGGCCGGGGTCTACCTGGTGCACCTGCTGGGCGCCTTCGTGCTGCCGGCGAGCTGGCAGCGCGCCGCCCCGCCGTCCGGCAGCGTCTGGCCGCAGGAGCTCGGGCTGCTGGCCTGGCTGCTGCTGGTGATGGCGGGCGGCGAGCTGGTCCGGTTCCGGCGCGAGCGGATCGCCGCCCACCGGGCCTACCGGCAGCAGCTGGAGGAGCGCCGGGCCAACGAGGAACGGCTCAAGATGGCCCGGGAGTTGCACGACATCCTGGCGCACAGCCTGTCGCTGATCAACATCCAGGCCGGGGTCGCGCTCGCGCTGCTCGACCGGCGGCCGGAGGAGGCGCGCGGCGCGCTGGTCACCATCAAGTCGACCAGCAAGGAGGCGCTCGGCGAGGTCCGCCAGGTGCTCGCGACGCTGCGCGGGCCCGGCGCGCCGCCGCGCGGGCCGGCCCCGGGGCTGGACCGGCTGGACGAACTCACCGAGCAGGCGGACCGGGTGGGCCTGGAGGCGGAGGTGCAGGAGCGCGGCGAGCGGCGCGCGCTGTCCGCCGCCGTCGACCTCACCGCCTTCCGGATCGTCCAGGAGGCGCTCACCAACGTGGTCCGGCACTCGGCGGCCCGGCAGGCGGTCGTGGTGCTGGACTGGACGGACCGGGCCGTGCTGGTGGTCCGGGTGGAGGACCCGGGGCCCGCGGTGCCCGGCGACGCGGGCGGGTCGGGCAGCGGGCTGGTCGGGATGCGGGAACGCGCGGCGGCGTTCGGTGGCACCATCACGGCGGGGCCGCTGCCCGACGGCGGCTTCCGGGTCCGGGCGGAGCTGCCGACACCGAAGGCGGAGAGCGATTGATTCGGGTACTGCTGGCGGATGACCAACTGCTGGTCAGGGCGGGCTTCCGGGCCCTGCTGGACCTCCAGGACGACCTCACGGTGGTCGGCGAGGCGGACGACGGCGAGGCCGCGGTCCGGCTCGCCCGCGAACTCGTGCCGGACGTCGTGCTGATGGACATCCGGATGCCGCGGATGGACGGGCTGGAGGCGACCAGGAGGATCGCCGAGGACCCGGCGCTGTCCTCCGTGCGGGTGGTCGTGCTGACCACCTTCGAGCTGGACGAGTACGTCTTCGAGGCGCTGCGCTCCGGGGCGGCGGGCTTCCTGGTCAAGGACACCGAGCCGGCCGACCTGCTGCGGGCGGTCCGGGTCGCCGTCGCGGGGGACGCGCTGCTCTCACCGGGGGTCACCCGGCGGCTGATCGGCGAGTTCGCCGCCCGGTCGAAGCGGCCCGAGACCGTGCCGCAGGGGCTCCCGGACATCTCGATGCTGACCGAGCGGGAGCGCGAGGTGCTGGCGCTGGTCGGGATGGGGCTGTCCAACGAGGAGATCGCCCGGCGGCTGGTGGTCAGCCCGCTGACGGCGAAGACGCACGTCAGCCGGGCGATGGTGAAGCTCGGGGTGCGGGACCGGGCGCAACTGGTGGTGCTGGCCTACGAGTCGGGGCTGGTGCGGCCGGGCTGGCTGGGCTGAGCGCGGAGGCGGTCGGGGCGCGGGCTGCTCCCGGGCCGGAGCGTCGCGGGTGGTTCGTACTCTCCCGGGAGTATCCCAACTGCCGCTGCTGGTAGGACGCGCGATGAGGCTCTTCGGCGGGACGCTTCAGGTGTCTCGGGAACCGCCCGAGGTGCTGGAAGCCCACCACCGAGGAGTTGAACCACCATGTACACCCAGCTGGCCGACTGGCACGGCCCGGGCCCGTGGATCCTGCTGATCCCCCTGGTCTGGATCGCCGTGGTGGTCCTGGTGATCGCGGTCCTGCGCCGCACGGTCTGGCGGCGGCACGGCTGCGGGTACGGCGCCAGGGCCGGGTTCGGGCCCGGATCGGGAGCCGGGGCCGTCGCGGAGCATCCGCTGGCCGTCCTGGGCCGCCGCTACGCCGAGGGCGACATCGACGCCGAGGAGTACCGCGCCAAGCGGGCCGTGCTCAGCGAACCGCCGCGGGGCGACCCCGTAGGAGGTGGCGCCAAGTGACCGCCCCGGGCGTCGTACGGGGCGCCGCCGCCCGGGTGGCCGACGACCGGGTCGCCGACGCCGTGGAGGTCCATGGCGTCGGCGGCACCGGGGGCCGGCAATCCGGCCGCGTGACGGTGGGCCGGAGGCTCAGCCCGCCTGCTGCGGGAAGACCTCCCGCAGCAGCGGGTCCGGCAGTCCGCGCTTGCGCCACTCGCGCGGGTAGCCGAGCGAGACCTCCGTGAACGGGACGCCGTCGTAGGTGGTCCGGCGCGGGATGTGGAGGTGGCCGTAGATCATCGCCGCGGTGTTGAACCGGGTGTGCCAGTCGGCGGTCAGCTCGGTCCCGCACCACTGGGCGAACTCGGGGTACCAGAGGATCTCGGTGGGCTGACGGACCAGCGGGTAGTGGTTGACCAGGACGAGCGGGATGTCCGGGTCGCAGGCCGCCAGTCGCTTCTCGGTCAGCCGGACGCGCTCGCGGCACCAGGAGTCGCGGTCCGGGAACGGGTCCGGGTAGAGCATCCGCTCGTCCGCGCAGACGATGCCGCTCTCGTAGGCGGCCGCCAGGGAGGCCTCCTTGGTGGTCGTGCCCGGCGCGCGGAAGGTGTAGTCGTAGAGGAGGAAGAGCGGGGCGATGCGGACGGGTCCGCCGGGGCCCTCCCAGACCGGGTACGGGTCCTCGGGGGTCACCACGCCGAGCCGGCGGCAGCGTTCCACCAGGTGCTCGTAGCGGGCCACTCCGCGCAGCTGGACCGGGTCCTCGGGGTGGGTCCACAGCTCGTGGTTGCCGGGCACCCACACCACGCGGGCGAAGCGTTCGGCGAGCAGGCCGAGGGCCCACTCGATGCTGGTGGTGATCTCGGCGACGTCACCGGCGACGAGCAGCCAGTCCCCGGGGTGGGAGGGTTGGAGCTTCTCCACCAGGTCGCGGTTCTCCTGGTAGGAGATGTGCAGATCGCTCACGGCGAGCAGCCGTCCACCCGTCGGAGTGGTCCGTTCCGGCTGTGCCTCGCTGCGGTTCTCCGTAGTCACTCCTGCCCCCTGAGGTCGCCCGGCCAATGGGGCCCACCCTACGTGGCGGGCGGGGGGAGTGGGGCGGGTTGACGGGATCAGTCGTTCGAACCGTCGGTTCAGGAGCCGAGGTCAGCCCGGCGATTCACCGGTGGTTCACCGGCGGGTCAGGGCCGGGACGGTGGATCGGGAGCCGAGCGGAAGGCGGGCTGTGGACAGGAGGAGGGATCAGGAAGTGGGAGTGGAAGGGGAGTTGGGGTCGGGCCGGTTCAGGAGCTGATGTCGATGAGCACCCCGTGGGAGGTGGCGGTGGTGACGGCGAGGATCGCCAGCGAGGCGATGCCGAGGGTCAGGCCGAGGACGGCGCGGCCGCGCCGGTTGGTGCCGCGGACCAGGGCCAAGGTGGCCAGGGTGATGGCGATCGGCCCGAGGACGATGTTGAACAGCAGTAGGCCGGGCAGGCCGAGGAGGAAGGAGGCGACAGCGAGGTTGTCGGCCTCGGCGGTGCCCTGACGGCCGGTCGCCTGACGAGCAGTCTGCTGGGCCTGACGCTCCGGGCGGTCAATGTTCTGGCGGCCGATGGCGAGGCGGCCGGTGGTGACACGGTCGGTGACGGTGCTCATGGTGGTGCGGGTCCTCTCTGAAGAGTGGCCGCGGGTGCGGTCCGCGGAGCGGCCGGGTCAGCGGTGCCGGAGGCGGGCGATGCCCTCGCGGGCGCCGAAGGCGAGCAACCAGGTGGTGATGCCGGCGGAGGCGGCGAGGAAGACCGGGAGCGAGGTGTGGGCGGCGGTGCCGATCAGGATGCCCATGGCGACCAGGGCGGAGAGCAGGATCACGGCTGACTCCTTCGGCTGCGGCTGGGACTGCGCCGATTTCGGTTGACAAGTGTTCACTGACTTCGGCCCCACTCTACGCTCGGCTGGCCAAGTTCGGCAAACGAATGTTTACTGAATGGCGTGAGTCACACCGTTGGGGCCAGACAGGCCCAGAAGCAGCAGAGTCGGCGGGCCCTGCTGGACGCCGGGCTGCACCTGTTGGCCGATCAGAACCTGGCGAGCCTGGGCGTCCGCGAGGTCACCCGCGAGGCGGGGCTCTCCCCGGCCGCCTTCTACCGGCACTTCCCGGACCTCGCCGCCCTCGGGGTGGCGCTGGTCGAGGAGTCGCTGGCCAGCCTGCACGTCATGATCCGTTCGGTGCTCGCCGAGGCCGGCGACGCGGAGGAGCTGATCGACCGCGCGGTGGACGTGATCGAGCGGCACGTCCGCGAACACCGGCCGCACGTCCGCTTCCTGGCGCGCGAGCGGCACGGCGGGGTGCGGCGGGTGCGCGAGGCGATCGACGCCGAACTCGGCCGCTTCGCCGCCGAGGTGGGAGCCGCCCTGGCGCTGCAGCCGCAGTCGCGGGGGTGGAGCGAGCAGGACCTGCGGATGCTCGCCGAGCTGTACGTCGACCACATGGTCTCCACGGCCGCCGCCTTCCTGGAGGCGCTGGAGACGGACCCGGCCCGGGAGCGGCGGATCGCCGCCACCGCGCGCCTCCAACTGCGCCTGATCAGTCTCGGTCGGGAGCACTGGCAGGCGGGTTGACCGTCCGGGCGTTGGCCGGGTGGCGACGATAACCGGTCATTGCGGCTTGGGCGGTTCTTGGTGTTGCTTTGACTCTTGACAGTGGGTCATGTCCGCGACAGCTTTGGTGCACCCCCACCAGTGGATCCCCCCACACCGAGAGGTCTCTCATGAAGAAGCCGCTCAAGCCGCTCATAGGCACGGTCGCCGCGCTCCTGGTCGCCGGGGCCACCGCCCTCGGCGGAGCCGCTCCGGCCCAGGCCGCGGCCTCCGCCGCCAAGCCCGTCACCGCCGTCAACTTCGCCGGGACGGTCGCCCTCAGCAACTGCTCCGGTTCGCTGGTGCGGATGCCCGGCTCGACCGCGAACGACCCGGCCCTCATACTCTCCAACGGCCACTGCCTGGAGACCGGCATGCCCGGTCCGGGCGAGGTGGTCCTCAACCGGTCCTCCAGCCGGACCTTCACCCTGCTCAACGGGAGCGGCAGCGGTGTCGCCACGCTGCGCGCGAACAAGATCGTCTACGGCGCGATGACCGACACCGACGTGTCGATCTACCAGCTGAACACCACCTACGCCTCGATCCAGTCCCGGTACGGCATAGCCCCGTTGACGATCGCCGCCACCCACCCGGTCCAGGGCACCTCGATCAAGGTCGTCTCCGGCTACTGGAAGAAGATCTACTCCTGCTCGGTGGACGGCTTCGCCTACCGGCTGAAGGAAGCCGACTGGACCTTCAAGGACTCGGTCCGCTACACCTCCACCTGCAACGTGATCGGCGGCACCTCCGGCTCGCCGGTGGTCGACGCCTCGACCGGCCAGGTGGTCGCCGTCAACAACACGATCAACGAGAGCGGCGAGACCTGCACCCTGGACAACCCCTGCGAGGTGGACCAGAACGGCGCGGTGACGGTCCGTCCGGGCATCGGCTACGCCCAGGAGACCTACGGGATCCCGGCCTGCTTCGCCGCCGGCAACCGCTTCGACCTCACCCTCGTCGGCTGCACCCTGCCCCGCCCGTAAGCCACCAGGGCAACCGCGCTGACCAGCACTTTTCCCCCGATGGGCCATCCGCGAACGGCGGGTGGCCCATTCGGCCGTCCATCGGTCGGCCACCGCTCCACCCGTTCCATCCCGCTCCACCCGGCCGTCCATCAGTCGGCCACCGCTCCACCCCGCTCCACCAGTTCCACCGCGCTCCACCCGCACCATCCGCTCCACCCGCGCCGCGCGGCCGTACCGGCGGGCGGCGATCATGTCAGCTGAACAGATGGAGAGTTGATGACCACCACCGTGAGAAGGCTGCTGGCTTCCGCCCTGCTGATACCGCTGCTCGCGCTCGGCGGCCTGGCGAGCCCGGCGTCCGCCGCCGACGGCCAGGGCGCGCAGGGTGCCCAGGGGGCGCAGGGTGACCAGGGCAAGGGGTCCCGCCACGGCCGGAGCCCCGCCGACGACCCGACCGCCGACATCAAGGACCGCCTGGCGGCGATCCCCGGCGTGACGATCACCGAGGAGAAGCCGACCACCACCGGTCACCGCTACTTCGTCGCCACGTACACCCAGCCGATCGACCACTTCCGGCCCTGGCTGGGCACCTTCCAGCAGCGCTTCAGCCTGCTGCACCGCGGCTACGACCGCCCGACCGTCTTCTACACCAACGGCTACACGCTGGGCACCAACCCGTCCCGCACCGAGCCGACCCGGCTGGTGGACGGCAACCAGGTGTCCATCGAGTACCGGTTCTTCACCCCCTCCCGCCCGGAGCCGGCGGACTGGTCGAAGGCCGGCATCCGCCAGGGCGCCGCGGACTCGCACCGGCTGGTGACCGCGCTCAAGCGGATCTACCAGGAGGAGTGGCTGTCCACCGGCGCCAGCAAGGGCGGCATGTCCTCCACCTACTTCCGCCGCTTCTACCCGGACGACGTGGCCGGCACGATCGCCTACGTCGCGCCGAACAACACGAACGTCAACGACTACCAGGCGTACAGCGACTTCTTCCGGACCGTCGGCACCCCCGAGTGCCGGGCGAGGCTGAACGCGGCCCAGCGCGAGCTGCTGGTGCGCCGTGACCGCCTGGTGCCCCGCTACGTCGCCGACAACAAGGCGTCCGGCTCCACCTTCAACACCCTCGGCTCCCCGGACCGCGCGTACGAGGCCGGGGTGCTGGACGTGGTCTGGGGCTTCTGGCAGTACAGCCTGGAGGCCGACTGCGCCAAGGTCCCGGTCGCCGCGACCGCGACCGACGACGAGCTGTACGCCTGGTTCGACTCGCAGTCCGGCATCACGGGCAACAGCGACCAGTCGCTGGCGAAGTACACCGCGTACTACTACCAGGCCGCGACCGAGCTGGGTGCGCCGTTCTTCGACGTCTCGCACCTGAAGGACGTGCTGCACTACGACTACAAGGAGCTCTACTCGGTCCGCAGCTACGTGCCGAAGGAGATCCCGACCGTCTTCAACCCGAACGCGATGCCCGACATCGACCGCTGGGTGAAGCGCGAGGGTGAGCGGATCATGTACGTCTACGGCGGCAACGACCCGTGGGGTGCCAAGCCGTTCCACCTCGGCCGGGGCAGCGAGGACAGCTACGTCTACACCGTGCCCGGCGGCAACCACGGCTCGAAGATCGAGCAGCTGCCCGCCGCGCAGTCGGCGGAGGCCACCGCCAAGGTGCTGGAGTGGGCCGGTCTGGGCGACGCGAACGCCGCCCGCTCGCTCGCCAAGACGCCGCAGCCGGGCTCGGACTTCGGCCCGCTGGACGTCGAGGGCCAGCGGCTGGAGCAGGAGCGCCGCCCGCTGTAGCGCTCGCGCTCACGCTAGGCAGGTCGCACCACCACGCACGAGGAGGAGGCCGTCCCGGAACCCGGGGCGGCCTCCTCGCGTCGTCCCGCGCCCCCGCGCCCGCACGTCCCCCGCGCCCCGCCGGCGGGAAGGTCGGGCCGCCCCAGCCCCTCCCCGAAGCAGTGAATCAGTGCTTCAATGCTTGCATGGCCTACCGACGCACGCCCGCCGTACAAGCCCGCCTGGACGCCCAGCGCGAAGCGGTGCTCCAGTCGGCGGTCGGCCTGCTCGCCGAGCGCGGCTACGGCGGCTGCACGATGGCCGCCGTGGCGGACCGAGCCGGGATCGCCACCGGCAGCCTCTACCAGCACTTCAGCGGCAAGGCCGAGCTGTCGGTGCAGCTGTTCCGCCGGGTGGTCACGCACGAGATCGACGCGGTCAACGCCGCCGTCGCCCGCCAGGACACCCCGCGGCGGCGGATCGCCGCCGTGGTCGAGACCTTCGCCGCCCGCGCCCTGCGCGCGCCCCGGCTGGCGTACGCGCTGCTGGTCGAGCCGGCCGACGCGGTCGTGGACGAGGAGCGCCTGGTGTTCCGGCGGGCGTTCCGGGACGTGATCGCCACCGAGATCGCCGCCGCCGTGGCGAGCGGCGAACTGCCCGAGCAGGACCCGGTGCTGACCGCCGCCGCCCTGGTCGGCGCGGTCGGCGAGGCCCTGGCCGGCCCGCTCGCCGCCGCACCCGGAACAGCTGCCACACCCGGAGCGGCCGGGACCGGAGCCGCCGAGCCCGAACAGAGCGACAAGACCACGGTGGTCCCCGCCCTGGTCTCCTTCACCCTGCGTGCCCTGGGAGGACGCGATGACAGCGACGCATGAGGTCACCAACCAGGTGCCCCTGCCGTACGGACACGACACCGCCGCCGACCCCACCCTGCTCGCCGCCCTCCAGCGGGCCGACGCCGGCTGGGCCGAGCCCGAGCTGCGCGAGCTGGGCCGGCTGGCCGGCTCCGAGCAGGCCGCCGAGTGGGCCCGGCTGGCCAACGAGAACCCGCCGGTGCTGCGCACCCACGACCGCTTCGGCCACCGGATCGACGAGGTCGAGTTCCACCCGGCCTGGCACGAGCTGATGCGCACCGCCGTCGGGTACGGCCTGCACGCCGCCCCCTGGCGCGACGAGCGCCCCGGCGCCCACTCCGCCCGCGCCGCCCGGTTCTTCGTCTGGGGCCAGGTCGAGGCCGGCCACACCTGCCCGATCTCGATGACCTATGCCGCCGTCCCGGCCCTGCGCGCCAACCCGGCCCTGGCCGCCGAGTTGGAGCCGCTGCTGGCCGCCCGGGAGTACGACTACGGGCTGCGCGAGCCGCGTACCAAGCGCGGGCTGATCGCCGGCATGTCGATGACCGAGAAGCAGGGTGGCTCGGACGTCCGCACCAACACCACCACCGCCACCCCGCACGCCGACGGCACCTACCGGCTCACCGGCCACAAGTGGTTCACCTCGGCGCCGATGTCCGACCTCTTCCTGACCCTCGCCCAGGCCCCGGGCGGCCTCAGCTGCTTCGCGCTGCCGCGCGTCCTGCCGGACGGCGGCCGCAACCGCCTGCAGCTGATGCGGCTCAAGGACAAGCTCGGCAACAAGTCCAATGCCTCCGCCGAGCTGGAGTACGACGGCGCGGTCGGCTGGCTGGTCGGCGAGGAGGGCCGGGGCGTCCCGACCATCATCGAGATGGTCAACATGACCCGGCTCGACTGCACCGTCGGCGCGGCCTCCGGCATGCGCTACGGCGCCACCCGGGCGGTGCACCACGCCCTGCACCGGCGGGCGTTCGGCAAGGCGCTGGTCGACCAGCCGCTGATGCGCAACGTGCTCGCCGACCTGGTGGTGGAGTCCGAGGCGGCCACGATCGTCGCGATGCGGCTCGCCCGGGCCACCGACCGCGCCCTGGCCGGCGACGAAACCGACGCGCTGGTCCGGCGGTTGGGCCTCGCGGTGGCCAAGTACTGGGTGTGCAAGCGCGGTCCGGCGCACGCCGCCGAGGCGCTGGAGTGCCTGGGCGGCAACGGCTACGTGGAGGAGTCCGGGATGCCCCGGCTCTACCGGGAGGCGCCGCTGGTGTCGATCTGGGAGGGCTCCGGCAACGTCGCCGCCCTGGACGCGCTGCGCGCCATGGCCAAGCGCCCGGAGACCGTCGAGGCCTTCCTCGGCGAACTCGACGCCGCCGCCGGCGCGGACCGCCGGCTGGACGCGGCCGTCGCCGCGCTGCGCAAGGAGCTGACCGACCCGGGGGAGCTGGAGTACCGCACCCGTCGGCTGGTCGAGTCGATGGCGCTGGCCCTCCAGGGCTCGCTGCTGGTCCGGTACGGCAGCCCGGCGGTCGCCGACGCGTTCTGCGCGAGCCGGCTCGGCGGCGACCACGGCGCGGCCTTCGGCACCCTGCCGTCCGGCGTCGACACCGGGGCGATCATCGACCGCGCCCGCCCGGTGATCGCGTGAGCGACCGGGAAGCGGACGGCGACCGGGAGGCGGAGGGCGTCCGGGCGTTCTGGCAGGGCCTCGGCCTGCCGGGGCTGATCGACGTGCACACCCACTTCATGCCGAAGAACGTCCTCGACAAGGTGTGGGCGTACTTCGACGCGGCCGGCCCGCTGGTGAACCGCCCGTGGCCGATCACCTACCGCGAGGCCGAGGAGCAACGGGTCCGGCGGCTGCGGGACTTCGGCGTCCGGGCGTTCACGTCCATGCTCTACCCGCACAAGCCCGGCATGGCCGGCTGGCTGAACGGCTGGGCCGCCGACTTCGCCGCCCGCACCCCGGAGTGCCTGCACACCGCGACCTTCTTCCCCGAGCCCGGGGCGCCCGGCTACGTGGCCCGGGCGATCGAGGACGGCGCCCGGGTGTTCAAGGCGCACCTCCAGGTCGGCGGCTACGACCCGGCGGACCCGCTGCTGGACGGGGTCTGGGGGTTGCTCGCCGAGACCGGCACCCCGGTGGTCACCCACTGCGGGTCCGGGCCGGTGCCGGGCAAGTTCACCGGCCCCGGCCCGATCGGCGCGGTGCTGGAACGGCACCCCGGCCTGGTCCTGGTGGTCGCCCACCTCGGGATGCCCGAGTACCGCGACTTCCTCGACCTGGCCGAGCGCCACCCGGCCGTCCGGCTGGACACCACCATCGCGTTCACCGACTTCGCCGAGGCCGACGTCCCGTTCCCGCGCGCGGAACTGCCGCGCCTGCGCGGGCTGCGGGAGCGCGTCCTGCTCGGCAGCGACTTCCCCAACATCCCCTACCGGTACGTCCACCAGCTGGAGGCGCTGGCCGGGCTGGGGCTGGGGGAGGAGTGGCTGCGGGCGGTCTGCCACGACAACGCGGCCGCCCTCTTCGGACTCGGACCGGGACCCGAGCCGCGACCCGAACCGCGACCGGAACCGCGACCCGAACCGGGGTCCGAAGCGGGGCCCGAGCCGAGGGGCTGATCACCGCACCGTCCGCAGCACCTCCAGCGCCCGGGCGTGCAGCCCGGGCGCGGCGGCGAGGAAGCCGTCGGAGCCGGCCGTCCAGGCCGCCCCGGCGGCGTCCGTCACCGTGGCGCCCGCCTCGCGGGCGATCAGGGCGCCGGGCAGCAGGTTGCCCGCGTCCAGGCCGTACTCCCAGAACAGCGCCAGGTGCCCGGAGCCGACCTGGGCCACCTGGAGCGCGGTCGGGCCGAGGTTGCGCACCGCCAGGACGGCGCCCGCCATCGCGGACAGCGACTCGCCGGCCCGGCGCAGCGCCACCGGGTCGGCGGCCACCCGGGGCGGCTGGCTGGTGGCGGCGACGGTGACGGCCAACTCCCGTTCCAGGGGCGCGATCGGCCGCCCGTCCAGCTCGGCCCCGCCGCCGAGCACCGCCCGGTAGGTGCGGCCGTCCTGCTCCGGGGCGTGCACCACGGCCAGCACCGCCGCGCCGTCCCGCACCAGCGTGGCGGTCACCGCCCAGTGCGGCTGCCCGAGCAGGTACTGCACCGCGCCGTCGGTCGCGTCGCACAGCCACCACTCGCCTTCGGCGGGCACCGGGCCGTCCAGTTCCTCGGACACCCAGCCGGCCCGGGGGCGCAGCGCCGTCAGCCGCTCCCGCAGGGCGGCGGCCGCCGGGCCGTCCAGCTCGGCGAAGCGGGCCGC
>NZ_LFVW01000370.1:0-11886 GCF_001182915.1 Kitasatospora sp. MY 5-36 | reverse complement strand
GGCGTCGTCGCGCCGGGCGCGGCGCAGCCCGCCCTCGGTGCGGTCCTCGCGGGGGCGTACGGGCGTGGCCAAGTGCGCGGTGGGGCCGTGCCACCAGCTGACGCCGGGATCGGCGGCGGGCTCGGCGGCGGTGCCGAGGTGGCGGGCGGGGTAGAGGCCGAAGGAGGCCGTGCAGAGGTCGTCGGCGGTGCCGGGGGTGGCGGCGGCGAACCAGTGGGCCAGGCGCAGCAGCCCCGGGTCGGGCGAGAGCGTCGTGTCGACGGCCGGAGCGGCCGACGCCTGCGGGCCGTCAGCACCGCTCCCCATGGCCGCCCCCGGCGTCCTGTCAGCGGGACCGGAGGAGCGGCCCGCGTCGGAACCGGAGGCACCACCGGCGTCGGGACCAGCCTCGGGACCGGCTTCGCGTACGGCGAGGACGGCGGCGGCGGTTCCCCGCCCTGCCCCGCCCGTGCGTCCGTCCGGCCTGCCGGCGGCCACCCGGGTGGCGCCGACCGCGTAGTCCTGCTGATCCATGTCGGGGTCCAGACTAGACGGTGCCCGGGCCACCCGACCGCAGCAACCGCCCTCCTGAGGAACTCTCCGCAAGAGCCCTCGAAGCGGCCGCCCGCGCTCCGCTCACCGGCCACCCCGTCATCCGTCGCACCCCGCCCGGGTTACGCACCGGTAACCGACCCTTCCACCGCCGGTCCGGCTCCTCTAGGGTCGGTCCGAAGCAGCGGATCACCGAGAGGCGCACGCATGACCGTCCGTACCACCACCCGCGTCGGCCTCGGGGCGCGCCTGCGCTCGGCCACCGGCCTGCTGGGCGGCTTCGCGGCCACCTCGGCGGCACACCTGGGCGCGATCGCCTCCGGCGCCTCGGTGCTCCAGAACGCCACCAAGCCGGCCCTGATGCCGCTGCTGGCCGCGCACAGCGTGGCGGCGGCCGCGAAGGCCGGGCGGGAGGCGCCGAAGCTGCTGGCACCGGCGCTGCTGCTGAGCGCGGGCGGCGACGTGCTGCTCCAGCTGAAGAACGACCCCGCGTTCCTCGCGGGCATGGGCTCGTTCGCGGCGGCGCACGTCTGCTACGTGACGATGTTCGTCCAGCGCGGCGCGCTCACCGACCGCCGCCGGGCCCTGGTGGTCGCGGCCGCGTACGCGACGGCCTGGGTGGCCCTGGTCGGGCAGCTCTGGCCGGACCTCGGGGACCTGCGCGTCCCGGTGGCCGGCTACAGCCTGCTGCTCGCCTCGACGGCCGTCACCTCGGCCGGGCTGGGCTGGCGGACCGGGCTGGGCGGGGCGCTGTTCCTGCTCTCCGACACGCTGATCGCCACCCAGCTGGCGAAGTGGCGGGAGCTGCCGGGCCATCAGTTCTGGATCATGGCGACCTATGTGCTGGCCCAGTACCTGCTGGCCGACGGCACCCTCCGCCACCAGGACCGGCTGCACCGCGAGGGCGCCGAACCGCGGACCGCCTGACGCACCGGCGCTCCGGAGAACCGGCACGCCGTCCCGACACGCCGCCGCGCCGCCGATCCCGTCGGGATCCAGCGGCGCGGCGCAGGGGCGCAGTGGGGCGCGAGGCCTTCAGGCACCGCGCCTCCGCAGCAGCCAGAAGCCGCCGACACCGCCCGCGACCAGCGCGAGGCCGCCGGCCAGCTCCCCCGGGTTCGCCGCGACCGAACCGCCGAGGCCGGTCTGCACGGCGCCGTGCGGGGCGACCTGCTGGTTGCCGGCGCCGGACTGCCCGAGCGAACCGGCCCACTCCCCCGCGGCCTCGCCCCACTCGCCGAGACCCGGGTTCTTCTGGGGGTTCTTGTCGCCGCCCTTGTCACCGCCCCTGTCGGGCACGGCCACGGTGGTGACCGTGACGCTGGTGGCGAAGGCCCCGCCGTCCGGGCAGGTGCCGTCGACCTTGCTGTCCCCGGCGTGCTGGCCGGCCAGCCGGGCGGAGCCGCTGTGCTTGCCGTCGGGGCCCAGGGTGAGGGTCGCCGGGCCTCCCTCGAAGGCGGCGGAGCGGGCGGTGATGGTCTTGGCGTCGGGCTTGTCCGACTTCTCGCAGGAGACCGTGACCGTCACGGTCTGGCCCGGTGCGGCCTGGGACGGGCTGACCGACGCGGAACCGTCCCTGGCGGATGCGAGGGGGGCCGTCAGGCCGGTCAGCGCCGTCGCGCCGATCAGGGCGGCGGCGGCCGTACGCATGGGGCGCATACCGGAACCTCCGGGATTCTCGGGCGCAGCCGGGGACTCCCATGTCCACGTGGTCGAGCAACTGCACCCGGTCATTCACCGACGGTAGGGACGCGCCCCACGCTCGGCCAGCGCTCACGACCGTTCGGGTTACGACCCGTGACCCGTCGTGACGCCCTCGGCGGGGCTCACGCGTGGCGCTCCCGCGGAGTGGCGCTCACGCGGGGCGGCTCAGAGGTCGAGGTCCACCACGACCGGCGCGTGGTCCGAGGTGCCCTTGCCCTTGCGGGCCTCGCGGTCCACGTAGCTGTCGGTGACGGCCTCGACGAAGGGCTTGTTGGCGTAGGTGAGGTCGATCCGCATGCCCCGGTTCTTGGGGAAGGCCAGCTGGCGGTAGTCCCAGTAGGTGTACGGGTGGTCGTACTTGAGCGGGCGGGGCAGCACGTCCTGGAGGCCGATCCCGTCGAGGGCCGCCAGTGCGGCGCGCTCGACCGGGGTGACGTGGGTGAGGCCCTCGAAGGCGGCGGCGTCGAAGACGTCGTCGTCGGTCGGGGCGATGTTGAAGTCCCCGAGGACGGCGAACGGGCGGGGGCCGGCGGCGTCCTCGGTGGCGGCCTTGCGCAGCGCCTCCAGCCACTCCAGCTTGTACTGGTAGTGCGCGTGGCCGACCTCGCGGCCGTTCGGCACGTAGACCGACCAGACCCGGACCGGGCCGCAGGTGGCGGCGATGGCGCGCGGCTCGACCTCGGGCAGCAGGGCGCCGTCGGCGAAGTAGCCGGGCTGGTCGGGGAGGCCGCGCACGACGTCGTCCAGGCCGATCCGGGAGACGATCGCGACGCCGTTCCAGCGGCCGTTGCCGTGCGCGGCCGTCTCGTAGCCGAGCTCGCGGACCGCCTCGTACGGGAAGGCGTCGGCCGCGCACTTGAGCTCCTGGAGGCAGAGCACGTCGGGCTTGGCGCTCTCCAGCCACTCCAGGAGCTTGGGCAGCCGCGCGGTGACGGAGTTGATGTTCCAGGTGGCGATGCGGACGGTCACGGCGGGCGGCCTTCCCGGTGGTTCGGTGCGGACGGACATGCAGTCGGGCATACGGACGGGGTGGGCCGCCCCTCGTGCGGGAGGCCCACCCCGAACATACCGCCCGGCACCGACAGGCCGGCCCGGTCAGCCCGCGGGCCGGACCACCGCGGCCGAGCCGCCGCCGCGCCGCACCGGCTCGGCGGCGGCCACCCAGCGGCCGTCCGGCAGCCGTTCCACGCCGGTGGCGGCACCGATCTCACCGCCGTTGACGAAACTGTGTCCGAGGCCCTCCAGCGCGGCCCGCTCGGGCAGCGCCAGGAAGGCGGGCTCGGCCTGGGTGGTGGCGCTGTTGCGCTGGCTGGCGCGCGGGGCGGCGATGGCCTGCTCCAGGCTCAGGCCCCGGTCGAGCCGGCCGAGCAGCACCTGGAGGGTGGTGGTGATGATGGTCGCGCCGCCGGGGCTGCCGGTGGCCAGCAGCGGCTCGCCGTCGCGCAGCACGACCGTCGGGGACATCGAGGAGCGCGGCCGCTTGCCCGGGCCCGGCAGGTTGGGGTCGGGGACGCCCGGGGCGAGCGGGGTGAAGTCGAAGTCGGTCAGCTCGTTGTTGAGCAGGAAGCCCCGGCCGGGGACGGTGATGCCGCTGCCGCCGGTCTGCTCGATGGTGAGCGTGTAGGAGACGATGTTGCCCCAGCGGTCGGCGACCGTCAGGTGGGTGGTGTTGGGGCCCTCGTACGGCTCGGGGACGGCCTGGCCGGTGTCGGCGCAGGGGGCCGGGTGGCGCGGGTCGCCGGGGGCGAGCGGGCTGGTCAGCGCGTGGTCCGGGCTGATCAGGCAGGCCCGGGAGGCGGCGTAGCGCTCGGAGAGCAGTTCCCTGGTGGGGACGTCGTTGAAGGCCGGGTCGCCGACCCAGCGGTTGCGGTCGGCGAAGGAGATCCGGGAGGCCTCCAGGAAGTGGTGGTAGTACTGGGTGCCGCTGTACGTGGAGACGTCGCCGCCGTCCTCCAGGATGTTGAGCGCCTCGCCGACGGTGGTGCCGCCGGAGCTGGAGGGGGCCATCGCGTAGACGTCGTAGGCGCCGTGGGAGACGTGGGTGGGCGCCTGGTCGCGGACCCGGTAGTCGGCGAGGTCGGTGGTGTCGACCCTGCCGGGGCGGGCGTTGCGGCCGGACGCCGGGTCGACCGGCGGGTGCTGCACGGTGTTGGCGATGTCCTTGGCCAACTCGCCCTGGTAGAAGGCCTTGACGCCGTCCTTGGCGAGCAGCCGGTAGGTGGCGGCGAGGTCGGGGTTGCGCAGCACGCTGCCGGTCTCGGGGGGCTTGCCGTTCGGCAGGTAGAGCGCGGCGGTGGCCGGGAAGTCCTTGAACCGGGCGTAGTTGTCGGCGGTCTGGCCGCGGAAGGTGTCGTCGACGACGAAGCCGTGGTCGGCGATCCGCTCGGCCGGTTCGAGGTTCTGGGCGAGCGAGCGGGTGCCCCACTTGCGCAGTGCGGCGTCCCAGGTGGCGGGGGTGCCGGGGACTCCGACGGACAGGCCGCTGGTGACGGCGTCGGCGAAGGCCAGCGGTTTGCCGTCCTCCAGGAACAGGCCGCTGTCGGCGGTGCGGCCGGCCGTCTCCCGGCCGTCGATGGTGTGCACCCGGCCGGTGGCGTGGTCGTAGTAGACGAAGTACCCGCCGCCGCCGACGCCGGAGGAGTACGGCTCGGTGACCCCGAGGGCCGCGGCGGCGGCGACGGCCGCGTCCACCGCGTTGCCGCCCTTGCGCAGCACCTCGATGCCGGCGGCGGTGGCGTCGGCGTCGACGGTGGCGACCGCTCCGCCGCGGCCCACCGCCTCGGGCACCTTCGTCGGCGGGGTCGCGGCGCCGGCCGGTCCGACGCCGGACCAGACCAGCGCGGTGGCGAGCAGCAGTGGTGGTGCGAGACGGGTCAGAGCCCTCATCCGAATCCTCCTGAGTCTGCGTCAACTCAGTTGTTCCACAGGAGGGATGATCCGACAACCACACCGCGCCGCTACCAACGGGTAGTTGGCGGGGCGGGCGGGGGCGCCAGGAGAACAGCCGGCAGGCGCCCCCACCCCGCTACAGCGCGCTGCGCTCCACCCGCCGCCGCTTGATCGTGCGGAAGCGCCGCGCCACCTGCCGGGCCAGGTCGGCCGCGCCGACCAGGCCGGCCTCGTTGCCGAGGGCGGCGTGCACGATGGCGGCCTCCGGGCGGAAACCGCGCCCGGTGAGGGTGCGGCGGAAGGTGTCCCGGGCCGGACCGAGCAGCAGGTCACCGGCCTCGGAGACCCCGCCGCCGATCACGAAGCGGCCCGGGTCCAGCGCGGCGGCCAGGTTGGCGATGCCGACGCCGAGCCAGGTGCCGACCTCGTAGAGCAGCTCGGTCGCGACCGGGTCGCCCTCCTGGGCGGCCTCGGTGACCAGCGGCCCGGTGATGCCCTCGACCGTGCCGCCCGCCCGGGCCAGCAGCGGCTGCACCACCGGCGACTCCTCGGCGACCAGCTCGCGCGCGTCGCGCACCAGGGCGTTGCCGGAGGAGTACTGCTCCCAGCAGCCCCGGTTGCCGCACGGGCAGCGGTGGCCGCCGGGCAGCACCTGCATGTGCCCGAACTCGCCCGCCAGGCCGTACTTGCCGCGGTCCACGTAGCCGTCCCGGACCACCGCGCCGCCGATGCCGGTGCCCAGGGTGAGCATCACCATGTGGTCCTCGCCGCGCCCGGCGCCGAAGCGCCACTCGGCCCAGGCGGCCGCGTTGGCGTCGTTCTCCACGATCACCGGGAAGCGCAGCCGCTCGCTGAGCGCCTCCCGGAGCGGCTCGTTGCGCCAGTTGAGGTGCGGGGCGAACAGCACCTTGGAGCGGTCGGCGTCGACCCAGCCGGCCGCGCCGATGCCCACGGCGTGGACGTCGTGCCGGTCGGCGAGCTGGAGCACCAGCTCGACGATGACGTCCTCGACCACCTTGGGGCTCTTGCTCTTGTGCGGCGTGTCCGTGCGCAGCTTCTCCAGCACCTTGCCCTCGCCGTCCACCACCCCGGCGACCACCTTGGTGCCGCCGATGTCGACGCCGATCGTGGGCAGCCGCAGTATCCCGGCGGGCAGGGCGCGGCGGCGGCGCTCGGCGCGCGGGCCGAGGCCGAGCAGGGTCGGCAGGACGGGTGGCCGGGTGCTGCCTTGGGAGCCGGTCACGGCTGCGGACGCTCCTCACGGGTGTCGGGTTCTCGGGGGTCGGATTCTCCGGAAGCCGATTCTCCGCCACCGGGGAGCCCGGTGCCGGAGCCGCCGGGGGCGGAGCCACGGGGGTCGGAGAGCGACGGTCGGGCCAGCTCGTGCGAGAGCTCGGCGAGGTCGGAGCCGCCGGCCATCTCGGTGGTGAGCTGTTCGAGGCTGATCTCGGCACGCGGATGGCTGCCCGCCATCCGGCCCCGCCGGAGCAGGGTGAAGTGGTCGCCGACCAGGTACGCGTGGTGCGGGTTGTGGGTGATCAGCACGACCCCGAGCCCGGCGTCGCGGGCGGCGGTGACGTACTTGAGCACCACCCCGGACTGCTTGACGCCGAGCGCGGCGGTGGGCTCGTCCAGGATCAGCACCTTGGCGCCGAAGTGCACCGCGCGGGCGATCGCCACGCACTGGCGCTGCCCGCCGGAGAGGGTGCCGATCGGCCGGTCGACGTCGTACAGGTCGATGCCCATCCGCGCGAGCGCGTCGCGGGTGGTGGCGCGCATCCCCTCGGCGTCCAGCCGCAGGCCGCCCCAGCGGCGCATGCCCTGCTCGGAGCCGAGGAAGAAGTTGCGCCAGACCGGCATCAGCGGGACGACCGCGAGGTCCTGGTAGACGGTGGCGATGCCGCGGTCCAGGGCCTGGCGCGGGGAGTCGAAGCGGACCGCCTCGCCGCCGACGGTGACGGTGCCCTCGTCGTGCTGGTGCAGCCCGGAGATGATCTTGATCAGGGTGGACTTGCCGGCCCCGTTGTCGCCGAGCACGCAGCTGATCTCGCCGGCCCGCAGGGTCAGCGAGACGTCCTGGAGCGCCCGGACGGTGCCGTAGCTCTTGCCGACGCCGTCGAGGGAGAGCAGTTCGGTACCCATGGCTTCCGTGTTCGTCGCGGCCCCCGTGAGGTCCGTGTTCATCGCGGCCCCCGCTCGGCCCGGCGCTTGACGTAGGCGTTCAGCAGCGCGGCCAGCAGCAGCATCGCGCCGAGGAAGAACTTGAACCAGTCCGGGTTCCACTGGGCGTAGATGATCCCCTTGCTGGCCATGCCGAAGATCAGCGCGCCGAGCGCGGAGCCGACCACCGAGCCGTAGCCGCCGGTGATCAGGCAGCCGCCGATGACCGCCGCGACGATGTAGATCAGCTCGTTGCCGACGCCCTCGCCGGACTGCACGGTGTCGAAGGAGAACAGCAGGTGCTGGCCGAGCACCCAGGCGCCGAAGCCGACACCCAGGTACAGCAGGGTCTTCGTCCGGGCGACCGGCACGCCGACCGCGCGGGCCGCGTCCGCGTCGCCGCCGACCGCGAAGATCCAGTTGCCGAAGCGGGTGCGCAGCAGCACCCAGCTGCCGACCACGAGCAGGCCGAGCCACCACCAGACGGTGGCCTTGACGGTCAGCCCGCCGACGGTCACCTCGGAGGCGAACAGCCAGCGGCAGGCGGCGAAGCCCTCCATGTCGGAGATCGACTTGGTGGAGACGGTGCCGGAGATCGCCTTGGTGACGCCCAGGTTGGCGCCGGTCAGCATCAGGAAGGTGCCGAGCGTGACGATGAAGCTGGGCAGCCTGGTGCGGCCGAGCATCCAGCCGTTGAACCCGCCGATGGCCAGCGTGGTCGCCAGCGAGACCAGCACGCCGACCCAGGTCACCGCGGTGAACTGGTACGAGACCATCGAGGAGGTCAGCGCGGCGGTGGTGACCAGCACGCCGGCCGAGAGGTCGAACTCGCCGCCGATCATCAGCAGCGAGACCGGCACCGCCATGATCCCGATGGTGGAGGCCGCGTACAGCACGGTGCCCAGCGAGGAGACCCGCAGGAACGGTTCGGCGACGACGGCGAAGACCGTGAAGACCGCGACGGCGGCGATCAGCGAGCCCAGCTCGGGGCGGGCGAGGAGCCGCCGCAGGGCCGGCGGACGGCCGTCGACCAGGCCGTCGTGGGCGAGGAGGTCGGGGGTGCTCACCTGGTCCCCCTCGCGACGTACTCGGCGAGCGCGTCGGCGTTGTCCTTGGTCAGGATCTGCGGACCGGTCTCGACGGGCTTGCCGCCGCCGAGCATGTTCAGGTTGTACTTGTACAGCCAGACCAGGTCGACGCCGGTGTAGCCCTGGAGGTAGGGCTGCTGGTCGACGGCGAAGCCGACGCTGCCGGACTTGAGCCCGGACACCACCTGCGTGCCCAGGTCGAAGGTGTCCAGTTCGACGGTGCGGTGGGCGTCCTGGACGGCCTGGAGGCCGGTGGCGGCCATCGGGCCGGAGAGGGTCAGCACGGTGTCGATGGACGGGTCGGCCTGCAGCTTGGCGGAGATCGCGGCGCGGGCGTCGGGCATGTCGACGCCGTTGACGTAGAGCACCTGGAAGGCTCCGCCGGACTTGGACTGGGCGCCGGAGCAGCGCTGCTCCTGGCCGACGTTGCCCTGCTCGTGGATCACGCAGAGCACGTTCTTGCGGCCGCGCGAGGCCAGCTCGGTACCGGCCGCCTGGCCGGCGGTGGACTCGTCCTGACCGATGTGGGTCAGCGCGCCGAACTTCTGCGAGTACTCCTGGCCGGAGTTGATCGTGATCACGGGGATGCCGGCGGCCTTGGCCTTGCCGAGGACGTCCGCCATGGCGTCGCCCTTGGCGAGGGTGACCAGCAGGCCGTCGACCTTCTGGTCGATGGCGGCCTGGACGAGCTGGACCTGGTTCTGGGTCTGCGCGTCGTTGGAGTACAGGAAGGTGATGTTGTCCTTGGCGGCGGCCTGCTCGGCGCCCTTGCGCACAGTGTCCCAGAAGGCGTCGCCGGCTCCGGCGTGGGTCACCATGGCGACCTTCCAGCGCGGAGTCGAGACGGCGCCGCCGCCGGTGGCCGCGGCCTTGGCGCGGGCCTCCTCGGCGCGTCTGCCTCCAGTACTGCTGCAACCGGCCACGGCGACCGCGAGTGCCAGGACGGCACACGCGGGCCAGAGGCGGTGGGACGGGCGAAAGCGGGTGATGCTCATCCCCATAGTCTCCCTGCCCGTGCCGCGCGGTATCGCACCGCCTCGCCCGGCAGCGCGAACGGCCTGGGAGGTAAGGTGCCCCGGGGGACCTTTCCTGGTAGTTCGCTGAACATCTGGTCCGGACGACGTCCGTTCGGGTGGCAGACTAGGCGCCGATCCGAAGGCGGTTCATCACAAGAAAGTGATGTTCCTCTCAGGTTCCGCACAGATTCGGACGGCAACCGATCACCGGTCCATCGCCGTCTGATGCCATTGACGTGCGTTCGGGCGAGTGGGCCCCGGGCGGCGTGCGACCCGGATACGAGAACTCGATGGAACTGACAGGTACGCCATTCTTCCTCCTCACCGTCATCCTGGTGCCGGTGTCCATCACAGTGGCGTTGCTGTTCTGGGGGAAGGTCGGCGGCCCGCAGCCGGTACGCTACCTCACCCGGATCGTCATGATCATGTTCTGCCAGGTCACCGCCGTCCTGATGGTCTTCGTGATGGTCAACAACGCCAACCTGATCTACGGCAACTGGGACGACCTGCTCGGCACCGGCAACCACGTCCGCGCGGTGCCCGTGGTGGCGCCGGTCGACCCGGCCGCGGCCGCCGCCGGCGGCCAGGGCGCCGAGCCCGCCAAGGAGCCGCAGAAGGTCAAGCAGAGCTTCGGCGGCGTGAACGACCCGCTCGTCCCGAACGACGTGCAGCGGACCGAGCTCAAGGGCCAGGTGTCCGGGGTCGACGGCGAGGTGCTGGTCTGGCTGCCGCCGCAGTACAACGACCCGGCGTTCAAGGACAAGAAGTTCCCCGTGGTCGAGCTGATCCCGGGCTACCCCGGCTCCTCCTCCACCTGGTACGGCACCCTCAAGGTCTCCGAGCAGCTCAAGCCGCTGATGCAGCAGGGCAAGGTCGCCCCGTTCATCCTGGTCTCGCCCCGCACGAAGCTGCTGAACAACCAGGACGCCGGCTGCACCGACATCCCCGGCAAGATCAACGCCGACGCCTGGGTCACCCGCGACGTCCCGCAGATGGTGCTGGACAACTTCCGCGCGGACCCGTCCGCGGACCGCTGGGCGATCGCCGGCTACTCGGCCGGCGCGCACTGCGCGGCCAAGCTGTCACTGGCCCACCCCAACCGGTACCGGGCCGCCATCGCGATGTCCGGCTACAACGACCCGGCCCAGGAGCCGGACTCCCTGGTCGGCAAGGACGCCAAGCTGCGCGAGGCCAACAACCCGGTCAACATCCTGAAGACCGCCCCGCAGCCGCCGAAGGTCGCCCTGCTGGTCAGCGGCTCCAAGGGCGACGGCTACGAGGACGGCGAGGCGATCCGCGCCGCGGCCAAGGCCCCGACCACCGTCCAGGTCGAGGAGGGCACCGGCCCGCACACCACCGAGCAGTGGAAGAAGATGGTCCCCGCCGCCTTCCAGTGGCTGACCTCGGTCATCCCGGTCCAGTAGGCCGGCCGGCAACAGCGAACCGTACGGGAAGGGCCCGCCGCGACCGAGGTCGCGGCGGGCCCTTCCGCTTGTCCGGACGCGGCGTCAGGCCAGCTCCAGCGCCAGGTAGAAGTCCACCCGGTCCTCCAGCCGGGAGAGGTCACGCCCGGTCAGCTCCTCGATCCGGCCGATCCGGTACCGCAGGGTGTTCACGTGGACGTGCAGCTGCGCGGCGCAGCGGGTCCAGGAGCCGTCCGAACGCAGGAAAGCCTCCAGGGTGCGGACCAGGTCCGCCTGGTGCTCGATGTCGTACGCGATCACCGTGTCCAGCAGCCGGCTGCGGAAGGCCCGGCGCACCTCGTCCGGGACGGCGGCCAGCAGCAGGACGTGCGAGGCGAGCTCCTCGGGGCCCGCGACACAGACCCGGCCGACCCGGGAGGCGGCGATCCGGCGGGCGTGCCGGGCCTCCTCCAGGGCGCCGCGCAGGCCGCCGGCCCCGGCGGCGGGGGCGGAGACGCCGAGGGTGATCCGGCCCTCCGAGCCGAGCCCGGCCTCCAGCGGGGCGAGCAGTTCACGCAGGGCGTCGGCGGGCACCGGGGCGTCCAGGACGGGCAGCACCACCACGGCGCCGGTGCCCGTCCCGGCGACCAGGGCGCGGTCGGAGGCACCGCCGAGCGCCTCCTCCAGCACCGCCCGTACGGCGCCCTCCGGCAGGCCGGTGCCCTCGGCGCTGAGCACCAGCCAGGAGCCGTCCTCCGCCTGGGACTTGGCCCCGGGGCCCTCGTAGCGGGCGGCCATCGCCGAGGAGGCGTACAGGGCGCGGCCGACCTCGGCCGGGTCGGCGTCGCGGCGCAGCAGGGCGAGCAGTTCGTCGGCGAGGCGGCGGCGCAGCCGGCGGCCCTCGTCGCGGCGGTGGCGCTCGGCGGCGACCAGCCGGGCCAGGGTCTCGGCGAGCTGCTGGCGCTTGGTGGTCCACTCGGTGACGTCGCCGGCCACCGCGAGCATCCAGTCGGCCAGCAGGCCCCCGCCGGCCGGCGGCTCGTCGTGCTCGGCGGAGGCCGGGGCGGGCAGCAGCGAGAAGGAGCCGGCGGCCAG
>NZ_LFVW01000369.1:0-9357 GCF_001182915.1 Kitasatospora sp. MY 5-36 | reverse complement strand
ACCGCCCGTGCAGCCGCCCGCGCAGCCGTCGGTCGGCAGCCCGGAGTACGCGGCGTACGCGCCGACCGCGCCCGGGTTCCCCAGCCAGGCCCCGCCGCCGCCCGGTGCCGCGCCGGTCGGCCCGTACGACCCGGTCCCCGGTGCCCCGTACGGTGCCCCGGACGCCGGGCAGGCCTACAACCCGGGCGGCTACAACTACCCGCAGCAGCCCGGGTACGGCTACCCCGTCGCGCCGGTCGCGCCCAAGCAGCGCAACCCGGTGATGCTGTGGGGCGGGATCATCGGCGGCGTGCTGGCGATCTCGATCGTGGTCGCCCTGGTCGTCCTGCTCAAGGACCCCAAGCCCGCCCCCGACCCGGGCCCGGACCCGGTCAGCACCGGCACCACCGACAACGGCGGGACCAGCAGCGGCCCCACCCCCGGCCCCGCTCCCAAGGGCGCCACCTTCAACGTCGCCTGGAGCGCCCCCAAGCCGGCCAACGCGGACAGCTCGAACCAGATGCTCGGCGTCTGGGGCACCGACAAGCTCGCGGTGCGCGTCGACAGCTCCGGGATCAGGGCCTTCAACCTGACCGACGGCAAGGAGGCGTGGACCATCGCCGCCCCGGCCGGCAGCAAGGAGCTGTGCACCGCCTCGTACGCCGCCAACTCCAAGGGCGTCGCCGCCGTCTCCTTCAACACCGGTGACAGCGACTGCTCCACCGTCGGCGCCATCGACCTGACCCAGGGCAAGCTGCTCTGGAGCGTCAAGGTCTCGGCCGACCGGATGTCCTCGCCGACCCTCAGCGTCACCGAGAACGTCGTCGCCGTCGGCGGCAACGCCGTCGCCGCCCTGAACATCGCCAACGGCCAGCCGGCCTGGCAGTACCAGCCGCGCGACAAGGACTGCGTCCTGCGCGGCAAGGCGGCCGGCGCCCAGATCGCGGTCAGCGACCGCTGCTACGGCACCAGCGGCCCGAAGTCGCAGCTGGTCATCGTCAACGCCGAGACCGGCAAGCCGGCCAGCACCCCGATCACCCTCACCGGCAACATCGAGGAGGTCGACTCGGTCGTCCAGGACAAGCCGCTGGTGCTGCTGATGGGCAACGGCCCGCAGGGCGACTACGTCCTGCCGTTCGACAAGGACAACAAGCCGGGCACCCAGATGTCCGTCAAGGAGCCCGGCGCGGACAGCCTGCGCCTCTCCGGCCAGAACGAGGCCCTCACCCGCAACGTGGTCAGCGGCACCACGCTGTACGTCCAGGTCAGCGGCGGCAAGCCGGGCATCAACGCCTACGACCTGAACACCGGCAAGCGGCTGTGGTCGGCCAACTCCGGTTCGACGAGCAACGACATGCGCCTGGTGGCCGGGACCGACAAGGACGGCAAGGTCCGCGCGATCGTCGACCAGGGCTACAACAAGCCGGCCCGGCTGGTGACGCTCTCGCCGACCGACGGCTCGATGTCCGACCTCGGCACCATGACGATGCCGAGCAGCATGGGCATCGGCAGCAGCACCTCCGAGTACCTGGTCTCGGACGACGGCGCCGCCGTCTACGCGTTCCGCCGCTACAGCGCCAGCGACGGTCCGCTGACCAAGTGGAAGAAGTGACGCCGGGGCGCCTCCGGGGCTGATCCCGGGGGCGTGACCCCTCGTCGCGGGCCGCGCGGCGACCGACACGGGCGGGGCGGGCACGGGCTGATCGCCCGGGCCCGCCCCGCCTGTGATTTTTCGGCCGCCCCGTCCGTTGGACGTGCGAGGATTCGGACCATCAGTCTGACAAAGGAGTGCAGCGAGTGCCCGGCACAAACCTGACCCGTGAGGAGGCCCGCACCCGGGCCGACCTCCTCCACGTGGACGCGTACGACATCGAGCTCGACCTCGGTTCGGCCCGCGAGGGCGGTACCTTCCGGTCCACCACCGTGGTCCGGTTCACCGCCACCACCCCGGGGGCGGAGACCTTCATCGACCTGGTCGCCCCGAGCGTCGAGGAGATCACCCTCAACGGCGTGCGGCTCGACCCGGCGACCTTCGCCGACAGCCGCATCCCGCTGCCGGGCCTCGCCGCCGAGAACGAGCTGCGGGTCGTCGCGAACTGCGAGTACACCAACACCGGTGAGGGCCTGCACCGGTTCGTCGACCCGGTCGACGGCGAGACCTACCTGTACACCCAGTTCGAGGTGCCGGACGCCCGCCGGGTCTTCGCCAACTTCGAGCAGCCCGACCTGAAGGCCGCGTTCGCGTTCACCGTGACCGTGCCGGAGGGCTGGGTCGTGGTCTCCAACTCGCCGACCCCGGAGCCGGTCGGCGAGGGCGACACCCGGGTCTGGACGTTCGAGCCCACCGGCCGGATCTCCACCTACATCACCGCGCTCGTCGCCGGCCCGTACGTCGGGGTCTTCGACACCTACGAGAACGGCGAGCAGAAGGTGCCGCTGGGCGTCTACTGCCGGCCCTCGCTGCGCGAGTTCCTGGACCCGGAGGCCGTCTTCGAGGTCACCAAGCAGGGCTTCGACTACTTCCAGGAGAAGTTCGACTTCCCGTACCCGTTCGCCAAGTACGACCAGCTCTTCGTCCCGGAGTTCAACGCGGGCGCGATGGAGAACGCGGGCGCCGTCACCCTGCGCGACCAGTACGTGTTCCGCTCCAAGGTCACCGACGCCGCGTACGAGGCCCGTGCCGCGACGATCCTGCACGAGCTCGCCCACATGTGGTTCGGCGACCTCGTCACCATGGAGTGGTGGAACGACCTCTGGCTCAACGAGTCCTTCGCGACCTACGCCGAGGCGGTCTGCCAGGCCGAGGCCCCGGGCTCCAAGTGGCCGCACTCCTGGACCACCTTCGCCAACCAGATGAAGACCTGGGCGTACCGGCAGGACCAGCTGCCGTCCACCCACCCGATCATGGCGGACATCAACGACCTGGAGGACGTCCAGGTCAACTTCGACGGCATCACCTACGCCAAGGGCGCCTCGGTGCTCAAGCAGCTGGTGGCGTACGTCGGCCAGGACGCCTTCTTCCAGGGCGTGCAGGCGTACTTCAAGCGCCACGCCTGGGGCAACACCCGGCTCAGCGACCTGCTCGGCGCCCTGGAGGAGGCCAGCGGCCGCGACCTCAAGGCCTGGTCCAAGGCCTGGCTGGAGACCGCCGGCATCAACGTGCTGCGGCCCTCGATCGTGCTCAACACCGACGGCGAGATCGAGTCCTTCGCGGTGCTCCAGGAGGCCCCCGCGCTGCCCGCCGGCGCCAAGGGCGAGGCCGTGCTGCGGCCGCACCGCATCGCGATCGGCCTGTACGAGCTGAACGGCGACGCGCTGGTGCGCACCGACCGGATCGAGCTGGACGTCGACGGCCCGCGCACCGAGGTGCCCGAGCTGGTCGGCCGGCACCGCCCGGCCGTCGTGCTGCTGAACGACGACGACCTCTCGTACGCCAAGATCCGGCTGGACGAGGACTCGCTGGCCGTCGTCACCGAGCACCTCGGCGGCTTCACCGAGTCGCTGCCGCGCGCGCTGTGCTGGGCCTCCGCCTGGGACATGACCCGCGACGGCGAGCTGGCCGCCCGCGACTACCTGGCGCTGGCGCTGTCCGGCATCGGGCGCGAGAGCGACATCGGCGTGGTGCAGTCCGTGCACCGCCAGGTCAAGCTCGCCCTCGACGCCTACACCGACCCGCAGTGGCGCGAGCAGGGCCTCGACCGCTGGGCCGCCGCCGCGGAGGAGCACCTGCGCGCCGCCGAGCCCGGCAGCGACCACCAGCTGGCCTGGGCCCGCGCCCTCGCCTCGGTCGCCCGTACCGACGGTCAGCTGGGCCTGCTCGCCGGGCTGCTGGACGGCTCGGTCGAGGTCAAGGGCCTCGCGGTGGACACCGAGCTGCGCTGGACCCTGCTGGTGCGCCTCGCCGCCACCGGCCGGGCCGACGAGGCCGCCATCGCCGCCGAGCTGGAGCGGGACAACACCGCGGCCGGCCAGGAGCACGCGGCCACCTGCCGCGCCGCCCGGCCGACCGCCGGGGCCAAGGCGGAGGCCTGGGCGTCGGTGGTGGAGTCCGACAAGCTGACGAACTATGTGCAGGAGGCCGTCATCGCCGGCTTCCAGCAGTCCGACCAGCGCGAGCTGCTCGCGCCGTACGCGGCGAAGTACTTCGCGGCGGTCAAGGGCGTCTGGGAGACCCGCAGCCACGAGATCTCGCAGCAGATCATCGTCGGGCTGTACCCGGCCCTCCAGGTGACGGCCGCGACCCTGGAGGCCACCGACACGTGGCTGGCCTCGGCCGAGCCGGCCCCGGCGCTGCGGCGCCAGGTCGTCGAGGCCCGGGCGGGCGTCGAGCGCGCGCTCAAGGCCCAGGCGGCCGACCGTGCGGCGGGCGGCCGCTGACGGTCTCCTCGCAACCGCGAAGGGGCGCCGGACGGGATCGTCCGGCGCCCCTTCGGGGTCTTGCGGGCCTTGCGGGTGGTGCGGGCCGTGCAGGTCGTACGGGACCTGCGGGTCGTGCGAGTCCTGGGGACGTCTGCGCGGGTGCTACTTCTTCTTGCCCTTGCCGTAGGGCAGGCCCGCCAGACCGGCGATCACCGCGAAGGCGACCAGCGGGAGAAACACGTACAGGCCGAGGGTCTGGCCCACACTCAGGCCGGAACCGGGGTCATCACCGTCGTCCCTGGTGAAGGCCATGGCGGGCGACGACAGCAGCATCATCAGCGTGACCGTTGCGGAGACCGCGCCGGCTCGCAAAGCGTTCCTCTTGTCCACGTTTCCAACTTACCCGCCGCTTACGGGGGCGCGCTCGTCGGGGTCGGTCGGGCGGGACGGGAGGACGTGCCTCGGGGCCGACCCGGCGGAACCGCGCGGGGCCAGGAGCCGGGCGAGCAGGCCGGCGGCGGGGGCGGTGGCCAGCCGTTCGAGGGTGACCGGGTCGCCGGAGCCGTCCGCGACCGGCAGGCGCCAGTTCGGGTACTGGTCCCAGGTGCCGGGCAGGTTCTGCGGGCGCGGGTCCCCGACCAGGTCCGGCAGCCAGACCCCGACCAGCTCCGCCGGGGTGGCCCGCAGGAAGCGGTACAGCACCGGCATCGTCAGCGGCTCGCCCTCGGCCAGCAGCCCGAGCCGGCCCAGCTCGGCCCGCCAGTCCGCCAGCTCCGCCGCCGCCTGCCCCTGCTCCTCCCCCAGCGGCCGGGCCAGCAGGCCCAGCCGGTGCCGCAGCTCGACGTGCTCGCCGGAGAGCCGGGCCGCGGTGCTGGGCAGGTCGTGGGTGGTGAGGGTGGCCAGGCAGCCGGACCGCCAGCGGTCCGGGCCGAGGATCGCGCCGTCGCCCCGCCAGTCCCGCTCGAACCAGAGCACGGACGTGCCGAGCACCCCGCGCGCCGCCAGCTCCTCCCGCACCCCCGGCTCCACCGTGCCGAGGTCCTCGCCGATCACCGCCGTCCCGGCCCGGTGCGCCTCCAGCGCCAGCACGCCGAGCATCGCCTCGGCGTCGTAGCGCACGTACGCGCCCTCGGTCGGCGGGTGCCCCTGCGGCACCCACCAGAGCCGGAACAGGCCCATCACGTGGTCGATCCGCAGGGCCCCCGCGTGCCGGGCGGTGGCCCGCAGCAGCTCCGCGTACGGGGCGTAGCCGGCCTCGGCGAGCGCGTCCGGGCGCCAGGGCGGCAGGCCCCAGTCCTGGCCGTGGGCGTTGAAGGCGTCCGGCGGGGCGCCGACCGAGATGCCGCCGGCCAGCACGTCCCGCAGCGCCCAGGCGTCCGCGCCGTCCGGGTGGACGCCGACGGCCAGGTCGTGGATCAGGCCGACCGGCATGCCCGCCTCGCGGGCCGCCCGCTGGGCGTGGGCGAGCTGCTGGTCGACCTGCCAGGCGAGCCAGCGGTGGAACTCGACCCGCTCCTCCAGCTCCTTGGCGGCGTGCTCGACCTGTGGGCCGTCCGGGTGACGCAGCCCCTTCGGCCAGTGGTGCCAGTCGGTGCCGTGCTCCTCGGCCAGGGCGTTCCACAGCGCGTGCCGGTACAGCCACTCGCCCTCGCGGAGCCGGTACGCGTCGTACTCGGCCTGCCGCCCGGGGCCGCGCGGCACCTCGTGCAGCAGCTCCAAGGCCTCGCGCTTGAGCAGCCAGACGGCGTCCCGGTCGATCAGGGCGTCGTGGACCAGCACCTCGTCGCGCAGCCGGGTGGCCCGCCGGGTCAGCTCCTCGGCCTGCTCGCGCCCGGTGCCGGTCAGGTAGGCGTACTCGGGGACGGCCTCGATCCGCAGGTGCACCGGGTCGGCGAAGCGGCGCGAGGACGGGCGGTACGGGGACGGGTCGGAGGGGGCGCCGGGCAGTGCCTGGTGCAGCGGGTTGATCTGCACGAAGCCCGCGCCGAGGCCGGCCCCCGCCCACCGGGCCAGCTCGACGAGGTCCCCGAGGTCGCCCATGCCCCAGGAGCGCTCGGAGAGCACGGAGTACAGCTGGGCGAGGAACCCCCAGCTGCGGCCCGGGAGTTGCGGCAGCCGCTCGGGGGCGACCACCAGCGCGGCCCGCGCGGCCCTCGTGCCGGTTTCCGCCGTGAGCACGTGGCGCCCCAGCGGCAGGTCCCCCGGCACCCAGTGCGAGTGCCCCCGCGGCAGCTCCCAACTCCCGCCGTCCTCCAGCTCCACCCGCAACCGGGCGTCCGCCGGCACGTCCAGCGCCGTCCGCCGCCCCTGCCGGACCACCACGCACGGCGGCAGCAACCGGGCCCGCTGCCCGGCCCGGTGACGCTCCAGCGCCTCCCCCACCTCCTGCGGCGACCCGGCCGCCACCCCCATCGCCCCCAGCACCGCCACCAGCGTCCGCGCCCCCACCGCCTGCCCGCCCGGCCCCGGGTACCGGACGTCCACCCCGTACGCCCGCGCCAGCGCCACCAGTTCGGCGGGCGGCGGCGGGGCATCCTGCGCCGGTACCTGCTCGGCTCCGTCACTGTCGTGGTAAGCGGCCACTCGCGGCTCCTGCGATGTCTCGGCAACGCCCGTTCAGGACAGCCACAGTCCTACCCGCGTGACACCACGATCACCCAGCGCGACACGACGCCGGCGGCAGAAGCGGAGCTCCGGGTGCAGATGAAACATTCGAAACGCGCGCGATGGTCTTCAATAATCCATTGCAATCCGTCACCATTGCCATGGGGTCGACAGTACGCACTGAGGTGGAATTTGCCCAGAAAACCTGAATTCATCGTAAAAATATGATACTCATCCCCATGCACACCTTGGCCCGCATATTTACGAACCACAGAATCACATCACCCAGGTAGGCGAAGTTTCGGCGACGATGGCACATGCTTCATTAATATTCTTGCCCATCTCGATACTTTTACTGAAGCCGCATTCATCATCAAAAGATGTGATATCGACACCCCCTGGCGCCAAACCGTGAAACCGGAGCGAATATCTCCGGCGTCAAGCCAAGGGGCGAGCCCATCGCGCGAGAGGGTTGAATGAAATCCCTATTCCGGCCGGTATGCACCGGCCGGAACAGGAACTGAGCCTTGCGGGACTCCACTCAGATGGCTGTACTTATCAGCACAGCCAAGACCTCTTTGACCTCTTCGTCAAATAGCACGATTGCCGCGAGATCGCCGACTTTCACTGGCGCTATCCCAATGGGGGAATCCCTACCATCGAGGACTGAGAGGAATTTATCCCACCCTCCGTAAGATTCTCGAATTTCATCCACCGAATATCGGTAGCTATAAATATCGAGCAGCTCGCGGGCTGGCGGGAAAGTGACCCCGATAAACCCTTCGGAATCGATAGAGAGTACTGCAGTCAGCCGTTCCATATTCTCCATTTGATTATTGCATCGGAATTTCTTCAGCAACTCCGCTACTCTGTCGGCGCTTACGACTATTTTCATCTCTTCCCCTTCCAGACTGCCTCTACCTCGCCAGTCAACGTTCCCTCAACTAGCACCTCAAGTTCGGACCGATATTGCACCCATGATTGATCATTGGAGTGAACATGCGACATCCCCCTGGGAATTTTCGCCGTGAGCACTACGCCATTTCCGGACTTTCCGCTTATCGCCCTTTGATAGGCAACCTTGGGTGACACGGTCCAGCTGACGAACGGGCTGTCGGTTTGTCCAGCATGATGGTCCTCGGCTGAGAAATTGCCGCCTCGGGGCCTTGCCACACCGTCAGTCGCTTCATCAAATCCAGGATGCGCATTCCCTCGAAGGTCATTCTCCGGAACTCCCCGGTAGATAGTGATCTCGCCACCGCAATTGTGGACGAGAACCGGAGTAGTGCCCGCCAGCACATAGTACGTATGGAGGAAGCTGACGGTCAGGTTGTGGGTAGTGACGGCGTAGGGGTAGTTGCGGACGGACTGGATGTCAGTTCGCCGGCGTCGACCCACTGCTGACGGGATTCGCTCCAGTAGGGGATGTGGTAGGTAAAGGTGGTCTTCGCCCGGTCGTCGGCTGTCGGGCAGCGCGGGCTGGCGTCGTGGCAGCCACTCCGGAACTCCCAAGCAACACAAGATCATAAAAGCAGTAGGCCGCCCTGTAGGGCGGCCTACTGCTTTTACTCCTAGAGCGTCTCTATAGGGAGTTCCCCCAAGAGATTCAGAACAATCCTCTCAAGACCCACGGAACTGACTCGCCGAAATCCGGACAGATGGCTGTCAAGCATATCGACCAGCACACACGTGCGGACATTCCGATTGGCCTCAAGAAACCACATGTAGCACCTGAATGAACGCTCCCCACCCTCCGCACTGAATCCATTTTCAAGAAATGGCATTACGATATGGAAGCCGCGCCGGTCAATCCGTTCAGACGAAACCAGCAATTCCATCCGTGTGCGAAAGGATGCACTTCTCGGATCCTGGAGCACCTCCACCAGATGGGGTACGCAACGTCGGGCCTGGGGTATTTAGTCGGGATCAACTTGAGCAGCACCCATCCCAAACCGCCAATCCATTAGAAGAGATCAAGCAAATCCTTGACGCCGCCTTGGGGGCCACCTCCGTCAAAGTCATCAAACATGCTCAAATCTCTTTGATGCCGCCGCACGGCCACCTTCGTGGTCCAGTCGATCTTATGATCAGGGCTCTCCGCCCTTCGGATCAGCTCAGCCACGCGGTGATTTCCTTGCACGACAGTGCTGTGCTCGTTAATCGTGATGAAGTGACCATCATGCGGCCTGTTTACGGCTTGCAGAAATTCTTCATCTGAAAGTCTCTGAAGCGGCGCGAGATGCGACTCCTCCGTACCATGCGCTGGCTTGGTCATACTCAGCTCATGAACCGTTGCCGTGTCGCAGTTATGCACCAGAACCGGGGTGACACCCGCGAGCACATAGTACGTGTGGAGCAGGTTGACGGTGAGGTTGTGGGTGGTGACGGCGTAGGGGTAGTTGCGGACGGACTGGA
>NZ_LFVW01000368.1:0-11951 GCF_001182915.1 Kitasatospora sp. MY 5-36 | reverse complement strand
TCGCCGGAGGTCAGTTCGCCGGCGTCGACCCACTGCTGACGGGTCTCGCTCCAGTAGGGGTGGTGGTAGGTGGAGGTGACCTTCGCCTGGTTATCGGCCGGGGGGCCGCGGGGGCTGGTGTCGTCGGTGAGGGTGAGGTCGGTGAAGTCCTTGTCGTCGGGGGTGGTGATGGTGGCGGTCACCGGCTCGGAGTGGGTCTCGCCGCTCTGGGGGTCGGTCGCCATGACGACGTCACCCTCTTGGATCTCCTCGATCGGCTTGAGAGTGCCGTCCCCCATCAGCACCCGGGTGCCGGTCGGGAAGCTGTTCAGGCAGCTTCCGCCGACCGATTCCTCTTGTTTGGCTGCGATTTTGGAATCGGTTCCTGGGGTATCTGGCGCTGATTCCTTTGCCGCTTTCTCTTCTGCCGCCCTGGCTGCAGCTTTTTCTGCTGCTCTGGCTTCCGCCGCGGCCGTCGTGGCGCCAACGTACGCGGCTTCGGCTTCCCTGGCCGCGCGTTCGCCGGAACGGATGGCGCTGTAGACCTTCTCGATCTCCTTGTAGATCTTGAAGGCTTGGATTCCGGCCTTGACTGCCTTGGCGATCTTGCCCCAGGGCACCACATTGAGGGCCGTGCCAATGCAGGCCATCACGTCGCCCTTGGTGAAGCAGTCGCGGGCGTCGTTGAAACCGATCAGGTCGCCGACGATGTCGACCACCTTGTGCACGAGTTCGTCGCGCTTGCGCTTGCTGTCGTTGAGGTTCTTGTGCGCGGCATCGAGAGCTTGGCCCGCGGCTCGCTCATCCTTCGTCGGCTGTGAGATGTTATCCACCGTGGGTGGCGACCAGGCAGCTGAAGTGATGAAGGACTTGCCGTGGCCGTCGTCCCTGACATCCGCCAGACTCTTGCACTCCTCCGGAGTGTCACAGGTCGGCCTCAGACCGTTGGCGTCCGACTTGTTGATCGGGCTGTTGTTGGCGTACGCGTAGGCGTTCCACTGCTGGGGGTCACCGGCGTCCACGATCGGGTCGGGGCTGATGAAGCGGCCCGTCTTGGGGTCGTACTCGCGGGCACCGAGGAGGGTGAAGCCGGTGGACTTCTCCTTGGTGCCGCCGACGAAGCCCTTGTCTCCAGCCCAGACGCCCGCCGTCGGCTGGGTGCCGCGCTCGTTGCCGAACGGGTCCGTGGGACGCCGGACGTGGGCGAGCGTCCCCGGGTCGAACTGGACGCCGTTGGTGCCGTGCGGATCCGCGCCCTGGTACGCCAGCTTGGACGCGCCGTTGGTCGTCGTACGCGTGACGGAGAGGCCGTTGGGCGCCCCGTAGGTGCGGACGTTGGTGACGACGTTGGCGTTGTTGGTGGTGTCCAGGGTGATCTGGTCCGCGCCCAGGTTGAGCGTGGTCTTGCCGGCCTCGCGACGGATCAGCTGGTTGCCCGACACGTCGTACAGGTAGCTGGTCGCACCGCTCTGGCCGGTACCGGTGATCTGGTCGAGCTTGCCCTGGGCGTTCCAGGTCAGTGACTTGGTGCCCGGGGTGTCGGTGATCGAGGTGGTGTTGCCCGCCGCGTCATAGGTGTACGAGGTCACCGCGGTGCCGGCCGGGCCGGTCTGGGTGGACTTCATCAGCGCGTGCGGACCGCCCGTGCCGCCGCCCGTCTTCGGGTCGGAGGAGGGGGTGTTGGCACCGGAGCCGAAGGTCTGGGCGGTGGTGACGTCCTTGGCGGCGTTGCCGGTGACGTCCTTCTGGACCAGCTTCGTGCGGTTGCCGATGAGGTCGTACTCGTACTGCTGCCAGTACGGAGCCGGGCCACCGACGCTCGGCTTGCCGCCGCTCACCGACGGACCGTCGGTGTTGGTGCAGGCACCGACGCCGGGGACGCTCGGCTGCGGCCTGGTGGTCTGGGTGCCGGTGTCGGTCCAGGCCTGGGTGAGCCTCCCGAGGTAGTCGTGGGTGAAGCACTGCAGGTCGGCGACCTGGCCGTCCTGCGCGTCGCGGGCCGAGGTGACCTGGCCCAGCGGGTTGTAGGTGTAGTCGACGGAGTCGACGTGGGCGGTCTCGGCGGTCTGCTTGTCCAGGGTCGAACGCGTCACCCGGCCGGTGGCGTCGTCGATCAGCATCGTGGCGACCACCTGCTTACCCGCACCACCCATCGTGGTGCGGTAGGGCCGGCCGTAAGCGTCGTACCGGACATCGGCCACAAAGACGTTCTTGGCGAATCCGATGCTGCTGCTGAGTCCTCCGAACTGACCGACGATGTCAGTCGCGAAAGTCAGCTTCTCCCGACCCATGCCGGCCACCGCCGGCAGGGTCGTGGAGGTCAGGCGGCCTGCGTCGTCGTAGGTGTTGTCGGTCTGGTAGACGCCGGCGAGGCCCTTCTCCACGGCCGGGATGGTGGTCTTGGTACCGAGTTCGCGGTATCCGATGTCGTAGCCAGTGATCTCCGACGTGTAGGCGTCTCCGGCCGCCCCACCCACGAAGCGGGTCGAGGTGGTCGGCTTGCCGTTGACAAGAGTGTCGTAGGTCCAAGCGGCGACCTGTTTCGTCGGGTCGATCGCGGTGCCCTCGTAGGCCGCGACGTTGCGGCCCAGCAGGTCAGCGACGCTGGTAGCACTCTTGCCGCGGGAGTCGGTGACCGTGACGAGGTTCTTGCTGTCGTCGTACGTCGTCGTGCCGGTGCCCGAGTCCGGGTCGGTGGACTTCACCGGGCGGCCCAGCAGGTCGTACTCGTACGTCCACTGATTGCCGGCCGCGTCCTTACGCCAGGCCTCCTTGCCCTGCGGCGTGTAGCCGTAAGTGGTCTCGTCGTACGCACCGGTCGGAGTGTTGGCCTTGTACTGACGCAGCGCGACGGTGTTGCCACGCGCGTCCGACACGGTCGCGGAGGCGTAGCCGCCGGCCGGCGGGGTGGTGCGGACTTCGTCGGCACCGGGGTAGTCGGTATGGCTGCGCCACTGCTCGACACCGTATGACTGGAAGACCGAGTCGGTCACCCGGCCCGCGCCGTCGTACGTCTGGACGGTCTGGGACGGGATCTTCCCGTCCGGGTTCACTCCGCCGTTCGGCAGGAAGAGCTGACCGCTGGGCTGCGCCTGGTCGTTGTAGTAGGCGGCACTCGTCTTGATCTGCCAGCCGTGCGAGTCGAACAGCGCGTCGGTGATCATACGGCCGGGGGCACCCGACGGGGTGCTGGCCTGGGTCTGGCGGATCCGGCCGAGGCCGTCGTAGATGGTGAAGCTGGAGGTGTACGTCTCCAGGTCCCCCATCAGCGCCTGGCTGAGGACCTGCGAGGGCGCTTTGGCGCCGTTGACCGAGTAGGAGAACTTTCGATTGGGGAAGTCCGGATAGGTCGCCCGTTCATGGCCGGGGCTCCAGCTGGCCGAAGCTCGGCCCAGGGAGTCGAACTCCTGCTCGCTGATCCGGCCGTTCTCGTCCTTGATCTTGAGTGCCGAGCCACGGCCCACGTCCAGGGTGCTGATGGTCTGCCAGCCCATCGGATTGGTGTGGGTGATCTGGGTCGGCAGCTGCCCGGTGACCGGCGAGTAGGCGGTCCTGGTCTCGGCACCGGTCGGGTGGGTGGCGTCGGTACGGGTCGGGTCGACGGTGCTGACGACCCGACCGTAGTCGTCGAAGCTCACCCGGGCGGTGGCCCGGTAGACCGGCTTGCCCGCCGCGTCGTAGCGCTCCAGGACCTCGGTCGAGGTCTGCTCGGCCTTGGTCCCGACCTTGCCGAGCGCCTGGCCGTCGAAGTAGGACCGGGTGTCGGCGACCGTGTTGTCCTTGGTCGGCGTCTGGCCGCAGGCGCCCTTCAGGACCAGGGTGCGCGAGGCCAGCTGCGTCGGCACGTCGCCGGGGCCGGTGGCGTACTCGAAGGAGGTGCAGAGCAGTTGCTCGGGGTGGGCGATGTCGCCGTTGTCGTAGACCGCCAGCGGGCGGGTGAACGGCGTCGAGTCGTACGTGGTGGAGCGCTCGCTGGTGCGCCAGGCACCGCTTGCCAGCTTCTGGCGGGTGGTCACCTTCTGGGCGTTGACGGCCCGGGCGGTGATCTCCGGCATGCCGCCGGACTGGGCCCGGGTGGCCGTGATCGGACCGAGCCACGGTTCGGAGACCATGGTGGCCAGGACCTCGCCGTTGTCACCGGCGTAGCTGGCGGAGTCGCGGACGAATCCGGCCAGGACGTTCTCGTCCTTGATGGTGCCGCCGTGGACGTCCTTCACGGACACCTGGCGGGCCGTCTTGTCGGCGAGGACGTCACCGTCCATGCCGCGCAGGAAGGTGGCGGTCGACTTGGTGCGGGGCGACTTGACATCACTTCCGCTGCCGGTGCGCGTGGTGACCGTAGCGTAGCCGCGGAACTGGTCCCAGGTACGGGACTTGGCGTCGGCCATCTCGGAGTCGTTGCGGTGCCAGGCCGCGCCGCCGCCGTACTCGTAGTCGGTGACGACCGCGGGCTGATTGCCGGCGACCGCGTCCTGCTGGGTGACCGACTGCACGATGATCTTGTTGAACCAGTCGTTGACCGGGTCCGGCGCGGTCTGTCCGGGCAGGTACCACTTGACCGGCATGCAGGCCATCGTGTTGCCGTCCTCGGACGCGGGCATCTTCCCGCCCGCCTCGCGCGAGCACTCGGCGGGCCGGTACACGATGTTGATCAGGCCACCGGTCTCGGTGGTGATCTTCTGGATGCGCGGACGCTTGTACGGCTCGATCGAGGCCGACGTGCCGTCCGGCTCGACGATCTGACCCGCGACGCGGTTGGCGATCTGCAGCGGCTCGAAGTACACGGCCGGCAGGGTGAGCGGCGTGCGGTTGTTGGTGCCGGTGCGCTGGATCGAGTCTAGCCAGAGCGACGGTGAGGTGCCGTCGCCCGGGTCCTGGAAGGACTGGTTGAGGGCGAAGGAGTCGACCGGGCGGTACTTGGCACCGTCCCAGACCTCGGTGTCGACCTTCGTCAGGCGCTTGGTGGTCCAGAAGGTCGGCGAGTAGACGGTGCAGTCACCGGTCGCCTCGCAGTTCTGGTCGATCGGCGTGTCCGGCCAGCGCTTGGCGTTGTCCTTGTTCCGCAGGGACGGGTCGCAGCTGAAGTCCTCGGTGGACAGGCAGCGCTCCGCGGTGCGGAACCACACCTGGGCGGCCGGGTTGGCCTTGCCCTTGGCGGCGATCTGGTCGGGCAGGCGCTGGCCGTAACCGACCCAGGTCGGGTAGCTCGCCCGCTGGTACTGCGTCCGGGTGCCGTTGCCGTTGTTCTGGCCGCCGCCCCGGGCGTAGTAGTTCTGCTCCTGGTCGTACCGGTAGGTGATCAGGTTCTGGTGCGGGTCGACGATGTAGTCCAGCGACCACTGCCAACCCATCTGGTTCCAGGAGTTGGTGGCCGGCGAGCCCGTCTTCAGGCACGGGTCCTGGCCACCGGGCCAGTAGACCGGCACGGTGGAGACCGAGTTGCTGGCCTGGTCGGTGCCGTCGCCACCGGGCAGGTGGTTGGCGCCGAAGTAGTACTGGGTGCCCTCGGTGGTGGTGATCCGCCAGGCTTCGCCGTTCCAGGCACCGTTGTTCTGGCCGGTCAGCCGCTCGACCTTGGTGCCGTCCTCGCCTTGGAGGTGCCAGTCGCAGGACTTGTCGTCCTTGACCAGCTGGCCCGCATGCCCGGCGAGCGAGAGCTGGAGCAGGTCGCCGCCCCAGCACTGGTCGCCGGACTTGTCGATCCCGGCGTCCTTGCAGCCCTTGTAGCCGCGGACGATCGAGCCCGGGTGCCACTCCCAGCCCTCACCGATCCAGGACGGCTGGGCGTTGGTGGAGGCGGTCTTGCCGTCCACCGCGGAGGAGTCGTAACCGAACGAGACGTCGGGGGCCGGGCCGGCCAGTGCGGAGGGCAGCTCGGCGGTGTAGCCGTAGGTGAAGTTGCCCGCGTTGGCACCAGCCTGCCATGAGGCGGACGGGGTGATCGGTGATGCGCTGAAGTCACCGCTGTTGCCCTTGACGTCCGCCTCGACGGCGAGCGCCACCGTGGGAGAGGCCGCGGCCGGGCTCGCGAAGGCCCCGGAGGCGAAGGACTTGGCGGCCACGGAGGCGGTCGGCTGCGGGACGTCGACCTCGGCCATCAGGCGGCCGGTCGAGTCGTCCCGGTGCGACGCCACCGGGGTGCGGGTGGTGCAGCCGGCGGCTCCCGGAGTCGTCAGGGCGCAGCCGGGAAGTTGGACGATCCGGGCCCGTGACGCCCAGTTGGCGCCGGCGTTCTTCGCCCAGGCCTGGATGTCGATCCCGACCTCGACCCGGCCGGCTCCGGCGCCCGCACCGGTGTCGCTGACACCCACCAGGGCACCGTTCACGCCCGCCGCGTCGGCGCGGGGCCGGTCGGCCAACTCGACCTGGAGAGTTGAGGCCTGAGCGGCGGAGGCGGTGTCCTTGGCCGCCGGGGCGGCGAGGGCGGCGGGCTTCGCGCCGGTCGCCGGTGCGATCCAGACCGGCAGCGAACCGGCCTGGACGGGCGCCGGAACCGACGTCGCGTCAGCAGATCTCGGTGCCAGGGCCGCTCCGGCTCCGGCAGCGCCGAGGACAGCGGTGGCCGTACCGGCCGGCGGGCTGGAGTCGGCCGGCGGCGACCACTTCTTGCCCGGGTCCGGCGTGTGGCCGACGGGCTTGTCATCGGCGCCCTTGACCGGTCGGGCATCCGGCACCGGAGTGTTCGGTGGCACCCACACCTCGGGCGGGGCCGCCGCTTGGGCGACCGCCTCGATCGAAGGAAGTGTCACCACGGACATGGTGACGGCCAGCGCCGCCACCACGGCCACCCGCAGACTTCGCGGTCTGGTGAACAGGCGGACAGAACGGGACAACTGATCCCCCCAAAGATTGCCAAGCCTTGAATCGGACCGGTCGCACCGGCCCAGGCCTCCGGCACCTTAGGGGCACACGACCTACCGAAGGTAGGAAAGAAAGAGAAGCACTCTGTGTGATCAATGTCACGCGGAGAGCAATGCGCCACCACCCCCGACAACTCGGACAGCTTGTCGACAAAACTCTTTGACAGTCGAGCAAATGTGAAGGCAGCGTGCGACCGATCTCTGCTCACATCACCAATCACGAGGGGGTCTACATGGTGAGGTCACATCCTCCATCTCCCGGCCATTCCGGACGACCGACGGGAGTCCGGACATTCCGCGCCGGTCTCCTGCCGCTAGCCTGCACCGCCGTCCTCTCCCTGGGCGCCGGGCTGCTGGCGGTGCCCAGCGCTGCGGTGGCGGCTCCCGCCGACCACCACCACGGCTTGGCCGACGCCTCCTGGCCGGCGCCTCCGGCCAAGGGGCAGCCCGACTCCCGCTCCGCACAGACCGAGGCGGTACGAGCCGCCCGGGCGAAGGCGAAGAGCACCGGGAAGCCTGTCGTGGTCGATGCCATGACCACGGGCGGCAGCCAGACCACGGCCAACCCGGACGGCACGCTGACCACCGACTCCTCCCCCGTGGTGGAGCGGGTCAAGAACGCCGACGGAACCTGGCGCACCGTGGACGCGACGCTGCGGATCAACCCCGACGGCACGGTCGCACCCACTGCCGTGCCCTCCGGACTCACCTTCTCCGGCGGCGGCACCAACCCGCTGGCCACCATGGCCACGGCGGACGGCAAGAAACTGTCGATCAAGGCGCCGTTCACCCTGCCGAAGCCCGAACTCACTGGCAGCAGCGCCCTGTACCGCTCCGTCCTGCCCGACGTCGACCTGGAGCTGAGCGCCACACCCGCCGGCGGCTGGCGCCAGGTCCTGATCGTGCGCACCGCACAGGCGGCGGTCGATCCGAAGATCAAGAAGCTGCACCTCGACACCGTCGCCGACGGACTGACCGTCAAGGCGGACGCCAACGGCAACCTGTCGGCCGAGGACGCTTCCGGCAAAGCCCGCTTCACCGCACCGCCGCCCGTGCTGTGGGATTCCTCCACGACCCCGGCCGCGGAGCCCAAGACCGCGGCCAGATCCGCCGCGGCGCCCGCTGCGGATGGTGCGGCGGAGGCCGCCGGGTCCGACAGCAAGGCTCCCGGGCCCGGCGCCCGGACCGCGCCGATCGCCACCACCGTCAGCGACGGCGGCATCGACCTGGTACCGGACGCCTCGGTCCTCGGGCAGGGCACCGGCCCCTGGTTCATCGACCCGGGCTGGAACCCCAGTGTCGACAACGGCACCCTGGCCTGGGCCCAAGTGCAGGAGGCCTACCCGGACATGATGGAGTACAACGGGACGCAGCTCGGCCAGGACAAGCCGGCGTCCGGATACTGCGGCTACATCAACTCGGCCAACAAGTGCGAGAGGGAAGGCAGGGAGCGCGCCTACTTCCAGGTGGGCCTGAACTCGGCGTTCTGGGGTTCGACCGTCCTCAGCGCCAAGCTCTACGCCACCGTCGCGCAGTCGTCCAGTCCCTCGACCTCCACCCCGATGGGCCTCTACTCGACCAGGACGGACGACGAGAACCCGATCAACGCGGGGACGCGCTGGAACGCCCAACCGTGCCCCGAACCGGGGAAGTGCACCAAGGTCGCCACGACCCAGATCTCCGGCGGCGGCGGCAAGGAGTTCGACGTCTACAGCCAGATGGCCCAGGCAGCCGCCGAAGGCTGGCACAGCTGGACCTTCATGTTCGCCCCCGACGACGAGCGCAACAAGCTCTACCGCCAGCGGTGGGCCAACAACCCGCATGTCGTCGTGACCTACGACCTCAAGCCTCGCATCGGAGACCCGGCGACCAGCCCGACCCCTGGCTTCGCCTGGAACGACTCGCACGACAAGTGCCAGACCGGCGGCACCACGGACCCGAAGGAGGCACCGGGCTGGGTCGGCATCAACACCGACATCAACCTGAGCGTGGACACCTGGTCGCCGACCGGCGAACAGCTCTGGACCGCGTTCAGAATCTGGGACGACAACGACAACTCTCTGAAGATCTACGAGACCGGTTGGGCCGCGAGTTCAGGCCTCAAGAACGTGAGCGTCGGCCCGCTGATCGACGGCCACCAGTACGGCTGGTTCGCCACCACCACCGACGGCACGCTCACGAGCGACAACAGCCCGACGTGCTACCTGCGCATCGACCGCACCCCGCCGACCGCTCGCATCACCTCGACGGACTTCCCCGAGTCGGGCACCCTCGGCGGGCACCCCAAGCCCGTCGGCGAAGACGGCTACTTCACCCTGACCGGCACCGATCCGGCCCCGGCCACCGGCGGCCAGACCTCCGGTCTGGCCTGTGCCCGCTGGACCACCGACCCGATCCAGGCCTCAGCCACCGGCTGGAAGTGCACAGACCGCAGCGACAACATCGTCAAGATGGACGGCGGCAGCTACCAGCTGAAGCATCACGCCACGCACTGGGGTACGAACTTCCTCTACCTGCAGACCCAGGACAACGCCGGCAACATGTCCCAGCCGGTCGCTTACACCTTCTTCGCGCCGAGCAATCCCAATGCCGGCGACCCGATCATGGGAGACATCGACAGCGACCGGAAGGCCGACATCCTGCTGCCGGACGGCACCGGCTCATTGCGCCTCGTCGGTCCCGCCACTGACCCGTACTCCGCGCCGAACACTGTTCAGGCCTCGGCACCCGGAGCAGCGGGCAACAAGGACTGGAGCACCGTCCAGATCTCCCACCGAGGCTCATTCAGCGCTCGGAATGTCGACGACCTGGTCGCCCACGCTCCCGGATCCGCCCACCTCTACCTGTACGTCAACGAAGACGGCACGGGCCGTCTCGACGGTCAGGCGGCAGTCGACCTGAAAAAGAGCGGCATGTGCTTTCTGCCCAGCGGCACATCAATTACCTGTTCCACCTACAAGAACGGTAGCGACTGGTCAGCCGTGACCCAGATCGCGGCATTCGGCTCACCCGCCGGCGACACTCCGAGTGATCCCGGAACCAGCACCGCCGGTCTGCCCTCCTCGTCGTTGCTCTATGTCGAGGACGGTCGACTGTGGCTCGCCCTCCAGAACAGCAGCAAGCTCCTCAACGGCCCCACCATCCTCCTGTCCCAGAACAAGACGTGGAGCGACTACGACCTGATCACTCCCGGGCCGACCAAGGGGACGAGCATCCCGACCGTGTGGACCCGTTCGAAGGTCGACGGCACCATCCACGCCTACCAGCTGGCTCCGGCCCCCGGGGACACCTACGATGCTTCCGCCTTCGCCGACCCTGCCACGGGCAAGATCGCCGATGGAATCGACGCCAGGCTGTACCCGAAGGTCGGCTCCAGCGGCGACGTCACCGGTGACGGCGTTCCGGACCTTTGGGCTGTGGACACCAACAACCAGCTCGTCGTCTGGGCCGGTACCGGCGCCCCGAAGGACAAGGACAACCCCAACAGCGGCCCGACGGTGGCCGGCCTGGAGAGCACTCCGGTCGTGCTCGGCAACCTCAACCACCCCACCGGCAACTGGCTGGCCGCGCCCGACGGCAGCAACACCGTTCGCGACGGACAGAAGCGCGCCGACGGGTGGGCCACGAACGTCGGCTGGGTCGAGGACACCGTGGACGGCCGGAAGACCACCGTGGGCACCTTCTCCTCCGGCGCCGGCTCGAACATCACCATGAGCGGCCCGGTGGTCGACACCCGCAAGAGCTTCACCATCTCCACCTGGGCCAAGGCTGGTTCGGGCCCGGGCGTCGTCGCCAGCCAGGAGACCGGGCACTCCAGCAACTTCCTGCTGTACACCGACGGCGCGGGCAAGAACTGGCACTTCGGCCTCGCGTACACGGACGACGACACCTGGTCGTACGACTTCACCGACACCCAGAACGCCAGCGCCGAGACCCGGCCCGGTGTCTGGACGCGCCTGACGGCCTCGTACAACGCCGACACCGGGGCGATGGCCCTCTACGTAGACGGTGTCCTGGCCGGCACCAAGTTCCACCGGGCCGGCACCAGCCCGGCGTCCTCGGGACCGTTCACCCTGGGCCGGTACAAGTACCAGTCCAAGCCGACCGCGAGCTTCGACGGAAGCATCAGCAGCACCGCCGTGTACCCGTTCGCAGTGGCTCCGACCGCATCGGGTGCCACCAGCGTCGTCCGCTCCGGTGTCGACGCGGGCATGTGCGTCGACGACATCAACGGAAGCAAGGACGACGGCAACCCGATCATGCTGGTGAACTGCAACGGCACCGAGGCCCAGCAGCTCGCTCTCGGGAACGACGGCACCGTCCGGGTCAAGGGCGGCTGCATCGCCACGGTGAACGCCGGCACGGTCGACGGCACGCAGCTGGAGTACCACTCCTGCGACGGCACCACGGCGCAGAAGTGGATCCCGCTCGCGAACGGCGCGCTGTTCCACCCCGCCTCCGGCAAGTGCTTCGAGCTGCCGGGCGGGCCTGCCACCAGCGGCACCCGGCTCCAGATCGCCGGCTGCGGCTACGGGCCCAACCAGCTGTGGGACATCCCGACCCTGCGGACGGCCGTGCTGCCCGCTCCGCCGCGCTCCTGACCTCCAGGTCCTGAGCCCCCGGTCCTGAGTGGCCACCAGGGCCCGCGTCGCCACCCGGCGGCGCGGGCCCTTCGCGTCTGCCGGGCACCCTCCGGGGAGGGATCTCCCCGCCGAACGCGGTGCCCGCGGGTGTTTCCGGGCTGGTCCGACATGCAATGAAATACCGCAAAACGGTCATAGCAGTCGGCGGCGTTGACACCGGATCGGCCAGCTGGTGGGGTTGCGGACGATGTGGTCGTGGCCTGGCGAGGAGGCTCCTGTGCAAGCCCGAGTGTCCGTAGCGGCCGGGCGGCGGCTCAGGTCGCAACTGGAGCAGAGTCCGGCGTTGCGGGAGGTGCTGCAGCACCCCGCGGCGGAGGCGGCGCGGCGGGCCACGGCGCGGACGTGCCGTCAGTTGGCGCCGCGGACGGCGGACCGGCTGATCGCCGATCTCAAGGGCACCGAGCCGCTGTTGGCGTCGGTGCGCGAGGAGCGCGCGGACCGGGCGGACCGGGCCGGGCGGCCGGGGCGG
>NZ_LFVW01000367.1:0-11983 GCF_001182915.1 Kitasatospora sp. MY 5-36 | reverse complement strand
GTCCCGCGCCGCCCGGGCCCAGGACAGCGGCGAGCACCGCCTGCCCGCCACCCCGCCGGCGCCCTCCCCCGCCCCCGCGCCCGCCCCCTGGGCCCTTCCGGCCGCGGACCCCCGAACCACACGAACGGATGAGCAGTGATGAACCGCACGATCGCCACCCACCAGGACCTGGACTGGCTGCTGGACGGACTCGTCGACTCGGTGCCCGGGACCAGGAACGCCGTCCTCCTCTCCGACGACGGTCTCGTGGTCAGCCACTCCCGCACCATCGAGCGGGCCGACGCCGAGCGCCTGGCCGCCGTCGCCACCGGCCAGCAGAGCCTGGCCCGCGGGGTCGGGGCGCTGTTCGACGGCGGCCCGGTGCACCAGGTGATCGTCGAGCTCGCCGAGTGCTGGCTGTTCGTCATCGCCGCCGCCCAGGGCACCCACCTGGCCGTGGTCGCCTCCCAGGAGGTGGACGCCGAGGTGATGTCCGTCGCGATGCACACCCTGGTGCAGCAGGTCGGCCAGAAGCTCACCACCCCGGTCCGCCACGAGGAGGCCCCCGGCGCCCCCGCCGCCCCGGCCTCCTTCGACGCCTTCGCCGCCCGGAACCGGGGCTGACCAGGGTGGAACCGTACGGGAACGACGCCTGGGGGGACGGCCGCGACGACGGCCGGCAGGCCGACCCGCGACCTGGTCCGGCCTCCGGCCCGCCGTCCGGCCCGCAGCCCGGCTCTCCGTCCGGCCCGCCCTCGGGCCGGCAGTCCGGCTGGGACGACTCCTGGCGGCGCGGCACCGTACCGCACTGGAGCGAGCTGGAGGACGACGCGGAGGAGGAGACGGGCAGCATGGTGCGCCCGTACACGATCACCCGCGGCCGGACCGCGCCCGAGCGCGACGACCTCACCCTCATCACCGTGCTCACCACGGTCGAGGAGGAGGCCGACGCCGCCCTGGCACGGGGCAGCCGCGCCGGTGCCCGCGGCCTCCAGCCCGAACACCGGCTGATCCTCGAACGCTGCCGGCGCCCGATCGCCGTCGCCGAGGTGTCGGCGGGCCTGGACCTCCCGGTCTCGGTCACCAAGATCCTGCTGGGCGACCTGGTCGCCCAGGGCCTGCTGAAGGCCCGGGCACCGCTGTCGGTGGCCCGGGCCGCCGGCGGCGTGGACCTCGGCCTGCTCACGGCCGTACGCGAAGGACTCCGGAGACTCTGAACATGGCAACCCCCCACTCCGCCACCGACGCCCCCGCCGCCCCGGCCGCCGTCAAGATCCTGATCGCGGGCGGCTTCGGCGTGGGCAAGACCACCCTGGTCGGCTCGGTCAGCGAGGTCGCCCCGCTGCGCACCGAGGAGTACCTGACCCGGGCCAGCGTCGGCGTCGACGACCTGGCCGGCGTCGACCAGAAGACCACCACCACCGTCGCCCTCGACTTCGGCCGGATCACGGTCAGCCCCGAGCTGGTCGTCTACCTGTTCGGCACGCCCGGCCAGGAGCGCTTCTGGTTCATGTGGAACGACCTGGTCAACGGCGCCCTCGGCGGGATCGTCATCGCCGACACCCGCCGGCTGGAGACCAGCTTCGCCTCCATCGACTTCTTCGAGAGCCGGGGCATCCCGTTCGTGGTCGCGATCAACTGCTTCCACAACACCAACACCCGCACCCCCGACGAGATCCGGGCCGCGCTCGACCTCGACCCGCAGGTGCCGATGCTGCTCGGGGACGTGCGCGAGCGCGCCTTCGGACGGGACCTGCTGCTCGCCCTGGTCGACCACCTGATGGAGCTCGCCGCCGCACCCGTCGGCTGAACCGGCCCCGGCCGGACCGACATCCCGGCCGGCCCTTCCCCTCGACCGCCGTGCCCGCTCGGCCGGACCGGCTCCGGCCGGGCCCCGCACCGCCCCCGCACCCCCGCACCTCCTGTGAACTTCCTTTCGGAGCCCCCCTCATGAACAGACCCCTGCGCGTCCTCGTCAACGGCGGCGGCATCGGCGGCCTCACCCTCGCGACCGCCCTCGCCACGCGCGGCCACCAGGTCGACGTCGCCGAGCTGCGCGAGCAGTTGGAGGCCCTCGGCGTCGGCATCATCCAGCCGTCCAACGCCCTGCACGTGATGCGCGAGATCGGCGTCCTGGACGACTGCCTCGCCGCCGGGTTCGAGTGGGAGGTGCTGACCATCTGCGACCCGGCCGGCGCCACCCTCGCGAAGATCCCGCAGCCCCGGATGGGCGACGCCCCCTCCAACAACGGCATCCCGCGCCCCGCGCTGGCCCGCGTCCTCGCCGACGCCGCCGTCAAGGCGGGCGCCACCCTCCGCTTCGGCACCACCATCGGCACCCTGCGCGAGGACGCCCACGGCATCGAGGCCGCCCTCACCGACGGGCAGGTCGCCCGCTACGACCTGGTCGTCGGCTTCGACGGCATCGGCTCGCCGCTGCGCCGCCACCTGTACGGCGAGAAGTACGCCCCCGAGTACACCGGCTTCGCCAACTGGCGTGTGACCGTCCCGCGTTCGCCCGAGGTGCGGGGCGTGGTGATGTCCTCCGGCAACCTGAACGCGAAGGCACTGCTCACCCCGATCAGCGCGGAGCAGATGTACCTGGGCTCGGTCTTCGCCGAGGCCGAGGACTTCCGCCCCGACCCGGAACGCGCCCACGAGCAGCTGCGCGAGCGGCTGGCCGGCTTCGGCGGCCCGATCGCCGAGGCGCTGGCGCAGATCACCGACCCGGCCGCCGTGGTCTACTCGCGGATCTCCCAGGTCACCGTCGAGGAGCCCTGGCACGTCGGCCGGATCGTCCTGGCCGGCGACGCCGCCCACGCCTCCACCCCGCACCTCGCCCAGGGCGCCGCGATGGCCGTCGAGGACGCGCTCGTGCTCGCCCAGAGCCTGGACGCGGAGGACACCGTCCCGGCCGCCCTCACCGCCTGGGAGGCCCGCCGCCGCCCGCGCGCCATGTGGGTCCAGGCCCTGTCCCGGGCCGTCCTCAAGCAGGAGACGGGCACCGCGACCACGCCGGAGGAGGACGAGCTGCTCAAGGTCGGCATCCCCGGCGCGGCGCACGTCCTCGTGCGGCCGTACTGACGGCCCGCGGATTCAGCGGCGCGCTTCGGCGCGCCGCTGGGTCTGCCAGGTACTGACGCGGTGGATGACATGGAGGATGATCACGCCGGCGACCACGGTCGCCACCGTGGCGATGGTGGAGTAGGCGATGGCACGACGCAGGTCGTCCTCCGTGGGCGTGTCCTTGTCCACCAGGTACGCGTAACCCCGGCCCACGTACAAGCAGATCACCCACGCCACTGACCAGACTCCGATCAGGGCACGGGAGACGGGCCGCCGCGGCGCACTGGCCTGCCAGACGTCCGAGATGACCTGGTACGGAATCCAGAGGTTCGCCAGCGGCCACCAGCCGCCGACCACCCAGGCCCGGGCCCGGCGCTGACTGCCCGGGCCGCCCAGCAGTTCGGCGTTGATCCGCGCCCGCCACAGCCACACCGTCACCACGATTCCGGCGGGGAGGGCCAACGCGAGGTAGACGGAATCCCCGAAGAAGTCCGCCCAGTCCTCTACCGCCTGGAGGTCCGCCAGCGTGGCCTTCCCGGCGAGAGCGTCCTCGTAGAGCAGGTACGCGCGCCAGTCGGTCCACGTCGCCAACACGTTGTACACCATCACCACGACGACCAGGACCGACGCCGCGACGCCCCACCCGGCCACGGCCCTGTACCGCTGCGAACTGTCCACGTTTCCCCCTGACTTCCCGTGTCCCCGGCTCACCAGAGACCTGCCAGCTGCAACACCCGGTACCCGAGCCAGCACGGCAGGGCGATCACCCCGACGAGCCAGAGCCCGATCAAACCCGCTTTGCCCGTGGCGACTTGGGCCCGCCACACCATCGTCCGTCTCCGGTACCCGCCGACTGCCAGGGCCGTCCGAACGGCACGCGCCACGTCCGCCGTGGGCGTCTGGTCCCCCAGGAGGCCCGCCTTCGCCATCCGTGCCCACAGGCCCTTGCGTCCGGAACCGACCGGGAACACCCGGGGTGTCCAGAGATTGTCGAAGGCCACGACGGCGCCGACCCAGTGCCGACCTGCCGTCAGCTCGCCCACGGGCACCGAGGTGACCAGGTGTTCGTTGAGCCGGTCCACCAGATCGGCACCGTTTCCCGGGGTCAGCAGGATCAGCTTGCCCGCCGGCTGCGTGGCCCGCGCCTGTCCGACCTCCCACCACAGCCCGTCCCCGTGCCCGAGGCGCAGCACGATGAGCTGCGACAGGCTCATCAGCCGCCGCACGGTGCCCTGCCAGTCGTCGAGCGGCAGGTAGAAGCGGGCCGCGCCCAGGAGGGGCAGGGGTTCCCCCGGCCGCCCCACGGCGATGACGGGGCCCACCGATCCCAGGGCTCCGGCGAGTTGCTCCTCCCTCGTATGGAGGTTGATGGGCGCACCGTCGTCCACCTGGGCGGCCACCTCGTCGTCGGCGAAGCTCCGCAGGTAGAGCACCGGCCTGCGCCCGTCCGAGAGCAGGATCTCGGCCGCCCCCGGAGCCGCGTGCCGACGCGTCCGGCGCAGGATCAGCAGACCGCAGCCCAGGGCCGCCAGACCGCCCGCCAACATCAGGAGCTGCCCCTCCAGCGACAGCTTGTCACCCTGCCGCTCCGAGGAGCGGACCGCCACGATTCCCGCCGCGAACAGCATGTACCCGAGGCCGTTGACCAGCAGGACCGCTCGTCGCCAGCGCGGGACGGGCGGGGTGAAGCGGGTGACGAGCCCCACGAGTTCGGCGACCCCCGACCGGCGCCGGTGCCGCAGCCACAGCGCGGGCCCGGCCAGCGCAAGCGCCACCGCCCCGCACCACAGCGCCCCCGCCCTGCTCCCACCCACCCACTGCCCCATGCCGACGTTGACCAGCAGGTGCAACGCCACGTAGGCGGCCACGACCGCAGTCGCCGTGATCCACCGGGCGAACATCCGTAGACGGGACGACATTCTCAGCCCACCCCCGACCGCTTGAGCAGGACGCCTCAATCGGATACCGCAACCGACCGATCATCATGCGCGCACGATCGGTTACGGTTTGGCGCCGAACACCAGAACGGGGGCGGTCCGAAGCCCGACGGGGAGCGTGGCGAACGCACCGGCCACGCGGGGCCGGTGCGGATCAACCCGCCGAGCGGAGCGGCGCAGGACCGGCCGAGGGCACCGGACGGGCCACCGGCGCCGGGCGGCTGATCTGGTCCCGGCGGTCCCACACCGCCTTGGAGACGCGGGCGAGCAGGCGGGCCGCCGGGTCGGTGCGGTCCGTGCCGTCGGCGAGCGGGCCGGTGTAGCAGACGGCGATCAGGTAGGGCGGGCAGTCGGCCGGCTGGACGAGGCCGACGCCGAGCCGGGCACCGGGGACCCAGCCGTTCTTGAAGGCGATCCGGGTGTTGGAGGGGAGGCCGGCGGCCAGGTCCACCCGGAACTCGTTGCACTCGAGGAGGGCGAGGAGTTCGGGCTCCCCGGCGAGCGAGCGCAGCAGCCGGACCAGGTCGCGGGCCGTCACCCGGTTGTGCACGCCCTGGGCGCGCGCCGCGTAGTCCTCGATCCCGCGCGGGGTGGAGCTGTGGGTGGCACCGGCGCGGCGCCACACCTCGGTGACGGCCTGCTGGGTCGTGCGGGCCAGGCAGATGTTGGTGGCCAGGTTGGAGGAGTGGGTGATCATCCGCTCGGCGAGCAGCCGGAGCGGCACGTGGGTGCCGACCAGTTCCCAGGGCAGCGGATCGCTGTCCCAGTCCGGGTCGTTGCCGAACTCGCCGCCCACGACGGACTCGAAGCGGTTCACCACCGGCACCTCGGCGTCGAGGTTCGCCCCGCCGCGGCAGAGCGCGGCGAGCACCGCGACCTTCATCGTGCTGGCGGCGTCGTGAAGTTCGTCCGGATTGTGGACGAACACCGGCTCCGCTTTTCCCGCCCAGGGGGCGACCACCACAGAGAGCATGGAGGAAGGGTAGGGGAGGTCGGGGCCGGAGCTCGACGGTCGCGGCGTACGACACGAAACCGCCTCCGCCGCCATGACGGACCGTCAGTCGCCGGGCGGCAGGGCCAGGGGCTTCCTGAGCAGCCACTGTCCGGCCGTCCGCCGGGGCCGGCGCACGACCACGCGGCCGTGGCGCTTCCTGCCGACCAGTTCGATCCGCAGCGTGACCGGCCCACCGTGATCCGGCGCCCGGCGGTTCCTGATCCGGCTGAACTCCAGGGCCAGGCCGTCGGCGTCGACCACGATGCCCGGCCCGGTGATCAGGGTCAGGGTCTTGCCCTCCATGTCCAGGTCGATCTGCAGGGTGTCCTGCGTGATCACCGCCTCGGTGAAGTCGAGCGTCACGTCGCACCACTCCACGAAGAGCTCCAGGCGGCGCGGCACCACCCAGCGCCCCTCCCGCCTGACCCGGCTCCACCGCTGGTCGACCGTCAGGACGTCCTTGACCTCCGCCACCACCCCGCCGGGGGCGAGCGAGACGGGCGGCAGGTCGGTGGTGAGTCCGGCCAGGTCGCCGATCGTCCGCGCGGACAGGGCGGCCTCCAGGCGCTCGTCCAGCTCCTCCGAGGTCAGCCGGCCGTCGCCCGCCGCGATGCGCAGCAGCTCGGCCACCCGGTCCCGGTCGGCGTGGGAGGCCCGCATCGCGGACTCCTGGCCGCGGGCGGCCTGCTTCCCTGCGGCGGGCACGATCTCTCCCGGCATACTTCCCGTCCTGAACTCGGCGATGGTCTTCGCGCGTTGGGGTCAGCGGCGCGGACAGGAACTCACGATATATCGCGATAGGATTTCCCGCCAGACCGGTTCGGCCGACCTGTTCGACGGGCCTGTTCAGCGGGCGGGCTCGCCCGCCGCGGCCCGCGGCTCGACCAGCATGCGGATGTCGTCGGCGGCCCAGAGCACGAACCGTTCGACCGGGACCACCCGGTGGCCCGGCTCCGGCCGGAAGCGCAGCCGCTTGAGCAGCACGGCCAGCAGCACCTGGGCCTCCACCACGGCCAGGCCCTCCCCCTCGCAGGCGCGCGGCCCCAGTCCGAACGGGATCCAGGCCAGCCGGGGCCGCCCCGCCGACTCCTCGGGGGTGAACCGCTCGGGCCGGAACCGCTCCGGCTCGGGCCAGTACGCGGGGTTCAGGTGGACGGCCCGGATCGGGAGGAAGACCACCGCCCCGGCGGGGACGACGTACCCGCCGACGGCCAGCGGCCCGGTGGTCAGCCGGGCGCCGTACGGGCCGGGCGGGTACCGGCGCAGGGACTCGCGCAGGACCATCCCCAGGTACGGCAGCCGGCGCAGGTCGGCGTGGTCGGGCACCGGGCGGTCGCCGAGGACGCGGTCGAGCTCCTCGGTGACGCGCGCGGCCGCCGCCGGGTGGGCGGCGAGCAGGTGCAGGGTCCAGGAGACGGCGACGCCCGTGGTGTGGTGGGCGGCCAGCATCACCGCGAGGACGGTGTCGCGGATCCGCGCGGGGCTCTCCCCGGCCTCGACGAGGGCGCCGATCAGGTCACTGCGGTCCCTACCGCTGCCGCCCCCACCGCTGCCGTCCCCGCCGCTCCGGCCGCCGGGGTGGCCCCGGTGGTGCGCGGCGATCACCCGGTCGACCGTCGCCCGCAGTCGGGCGAGCGCCCGGGCGGCCCGTTCGGCGCGCTGCTCCGGGGGCTGCTCGGACGGCACCCGGTAGAGGCGCTCCAACTGGTCGGTGAGCACCGCCTCGAAGGCCTCGACCACACCCTCCGGGTCCTCGATCCCCCCGTCCGGGTCGTCCGTCCCGCCGTCCAGGGCGTAGCCGCAGATCATCCGGAGCGAGAGCCCGGTGAGTTCCCGCTGGAGCTCGACGGCCTGACCGGCGGGCAGGGCGGCCCAGCGGTCGGCGAGCCCGGTCGCCAGGGCGGTGAAGCGGGCGAAGTGCCGTTCGTGCGAGGGCCGTCCGGCGAGGACGGTGAGCAGCAGCCGGCGCCACGGGCCGTGCTCCCCGGCCGGGAGCACCTGGAGGTTGCCCGCCTCGAACAGCGGGTCCAGGAACGAGAACAGCCCCGGCGGCCGCTCGTCGAGGTGGGCCACGGCCTCCAGCAGCACCGGGTCGGCGATCGACACGGCGGCCTCCACCCCCGACAGTTGGAACCGCACGACGGGCCCGTACTCGGCGTGCAGCCACAGCTGGTAGTCGTGCAACCCGCCCGCCCGCGCGATGGCGCCCACCCCGCCGTCCGCTCTCGGCTCGGGACCGGGGATCTGCATCGGACCTCCTGGGGTGCCTTCCGGGGATCGTTCCGCGGTGCCTTTGTACGAACCGGGGCCTTCCCGTGTTTTCCGACTCCGTACCCCGGACCGCGCAAATGCGGCGTCAATTCCTAAATCATCCATGGGCCGTAAATCGCCCACGGGTCGAACGCCCCGTCGAGCGACCGTCGAACGCCCCGGAAAAACCCGGTCCCATGACCTGCGCACGACCTGTACGCTGAACACACATTCGAACTGTGCCGAATCCGTTCGGCATTTGATGAAACTGTGGGGGAATCGGTGCGCAATCGCCGACTTGTGGTTCTCGCTGCCCTCGTGGCGGCCGGTGTCGGTCTCACCTCGTCCGGAATCGCCCAGGCGGCCGCTCCCGCCGCGGCACCCTCCTCGCCCGCCTCCGGCGTCGCCGGCCTCGACGCGACGAAGAAGCTCCCGGGCAAGACCTTCAACAGCTCCGCCGACCGCACGGTCGTCTCGTCGAAGGCCGGCGAGCGGGCGGCGGCCCCGGCACAGGGTGCGCCCGCGCAGGACGCGCCCGCCCAGAACGCACCCGCCGCGCAGAACGCCGCGAACCTGGGCGTCGACCTGGAGGCCTCGGCCTTCAGCGCCCACGGCTTCCAGCTCCAGACCAAGCTCTCGTCCAGCGAGACCACCACGGGCACCCTCACCGTCGCCTGGGGCGACGGCACCACGAGCTCGTACCCCGTCGCCCTCACCGCCGGCGCCGCCAACGCGCACGTCGACATCCACCAGTACAAGACCGTCGGCGCCTTCGACATCACGGTCACGCTCACGAGCGGGACGGTGGTCGCCAAGAACCAGGTCCAGGTCGTCACCGCCGGCGCCGAGTTCACGCCGCACACCCCCACCCGCCTGCTGGACACCCGGGAGGGCATCGGCGCCGCCAAGGCCAAGGTCCCCGCCCGCGGCACCGTGGCCCTGAAGATCGACGGCGCCGCCCAGATCCCGGCCGGGGTCGCCGCGGTGGTCCTCAACGTCACCGTCACCAACACCTCGGGCTCCGGCCACATCTCGGTGGCGCCCAGCCAGGACCTGGCCCAGAACGCCACGACGTCGAGCCTCAACTTCGTCCCCGGCCAGACCGTTCCGAACCTGGTGGTCGCCTCGGTCGGTCCGGACGGCTACGTGTACCTGTTCAACTCGGACTGGGCCCCGGTCGACCTGCTCGCCGACGTCACCGGCTACTTCACGCCCACCACCGCCAGCGGCTACAAGTCGGTGCCGCAGACCCGCATCGTCGACACCCGCGAGGGCATCGGCACCGCCCAGGGCAAGGTCCCCGCGACGTCGGGCTTCGACGTCGCCGTCGCCGGCCGCAACGGGGTGCCGTCGGGCGTCACCGCCGTGGCGCTCAACCTGACGGTCACCAACCCGCAGGCGGACGGCCACCTGATCGCCTACCCGACCGGGCAGGCCGTCCCGACCACCTCCAACGTGAACTTCACCGCCGGCCAGACGGTGGCCAACGCGGTGATCGTGCCGGTCGGCCAGGACGGCAAGATCACCGTCCGCAACGGCAGCTGGCTCCCGACGGACGCGGTGGTCGACGTGGTCGGCTACTACAGCCCCGCCAGCCGGTCCGCCCTGGTCCCGCTCGTGTCGCCGGAGCGCGTCCTCGACACCCGCGAGACCACCCCCGACCGGACGGGCGCCCCGATGCCGGGCCGCAGCTTCTTCGCGCTGGGGATGGAGGGCGACACCACCTCCCCGCAGGTCGAGGGCTGGGTGCTGAACACCACCGTCACCAACACCGCCGGGGCCGGCTTCCTCTCGGTCGACACCGACCCGAACTACTGGTCCGCCTACCGGAACGGCACCGCGGTCGTCCCGCAGCGCCCGGTCTCCTCGACGCTGAACTGGACGGCCGGCGCGACCGTCCCGAACCTCGCGCAGACCCCGGGCGGCAAGGGCGGCATCATCGACTTCTGGAACCAGAGCTGGTCGGACGCCGACCTGCTGGTCGACCTGCTCGGCTTCTACCAGTCGAACTGACCCACCGGAGGACGTGAGGGCCGGGGCGGTGTTCCGTACGGAGCACCGCCCCGGCCCCTTTCCGTCGCGCGGCCGGCGGGCCGGCCCCAGTTGACGACGTACCTCAGTTGACGAAGTGCCTCAGTTGACGGAGTGCCTCAGTTGACGGAGTGCCTCAGTTGACGAAGTAGCTGAACCCGACCGTCGCCGCGGTCATCCCGGCTGCCACCTCCCGCGTCACCGTCCCCTGACAGTTCGGCGCGGAATACACGTCGACCGTCACGTTCGTGAGGTTCTCGACGACCACCGGCGACACGGTCGGGTAGCACCCCCGCGCCGGATTCTGGTGCGTCACACCGTTCACCACCAGAACCCCCGTAGCCGCCTGTGCGGGCACGGCGAGTGCGAGCACTCCGGCGGCGGCCAGCATCCCGACCGCGGCAATCCGACGACGCATGACTGTTCTCCCTTCCGAGGGCGCACATCGGTTACGGCACCCTTCCGGGCCATGAATTCCCCCACCGCCCTGTCCATGTCAGAAATCCCGCCGCAAATCCCCCGAACCGAGGACAATGCCCGGCGCGGCATTCGCCCGCGGTCCGCCGGGAGTGGAAAGTCGGACCCGCCGACTTTCCGCGTCCTTCCACGCTCTTCCGCAAAGGACGGGACGACCGCATGGCGGGGGTCACGACTGCTCGGGGAGCCCGCTTCCGGCGGTCGGCAGCGCCCGGACGGCGTCGGCGATCTCGGCGCGCAGCCCGTCGAGGGTGTGGTCGGGGCCGAGGATCATGCGGCGGAGCTGGGGCATGGCGAGGCTCCAGCCGACCATGCCGAGCGTGAGGAACAGCCGCGCGCGGGCGTCGTCGCCGTCACCGCCGCTGTCGCCGTCGTCGCCGCTGCCCGCCGGCCGCGCCGCCCGGATCTTGTCCTGGTAGTGGCGGGTCCGGTCCGCTTCCCCCGGAACGGGCTCGTCGCCGAGTTCGAGGGCCTCCCAGAGCAGCAGCCGCAGGGCCTCCGGGTGGTCGCGGTGGTAGTCGAAGAGCCGCTCGGCGTACGCCGCCAGGTCCTCGTCGCCGGGCGGGACGGCCTGGGCGAGGTCGGCCATGAGGCGCTCCAGGACGGCGGCGAAGAGCCTGTTCTTGTCGCCGAAGTAGTCGTAGATCGCCCGCTTGTTGGCCTGGGCCTGGGCGGCGATGCGGTCCACGCGGGCGCCGGCCACGCCGTACGCGGCGAATTCGGTGGCCGCCGCCGTGAGGATCCGCTCTTTGGTTGCCGTCGAGTCGTACGCCATGGGCCGATGGTAACGAACCGGTTCGTTTGACGATCCCGCGACGGTCTGGCACGCTCACGGCGAGCATTCGAACCATCTAGTTCGTTCGGTTGGAGTCATGATGCCCCGGATCGATCCGGCTGTCCTGCCCGAGCCCGAGCCACCCACGGCCCTCGCGCCGCCCGGGCCCACACCGCCCGCGACGCCGCCACCGGAACCCGCGCCCCGGCCCGCCGCCACGGGCCGGCGGCTGCCCCTGGTGATGGCGCTGGCCTGCGGCGTCAGCGTGGCCAACGTCTACTTCCCGCAGGCCCTCACCCCGCTCGTCGCCGACGGCCTCGGCATCGCACCGGGCACCGCGGCGAACCTCGCCACGGTCACCCAACTCGGCTACGCCGCAGGGATCTTCCTGCTGGTCCCGCTCGGCGACCGGCTCCCCCGCCGCCCGCTGATCACCGTGCTCCTGGTCGTGACGGCCTGCGCGCTGCTGGCCGC
>NZ_LFVW01000366.1:0-11991 GCF_001182915.1 Kitasatospora sp. MY 5-36 | reverse complement strand
CCGGCGGGACCACTGCCGACGCCGGCGCCCTGCGCGAGGGTGCCGCGGCGCCGGCGGCAGCCACCCTGCGGGACCGGATCGCGGCGGCGGCGCGCGGTCAGATCGGGGTCACCGAGAGCGGCTCGGCCTGCCAGAAGTACCTCACCGGAAAGGGCCAGACCTGCCGCAACACCTCTTGGTGCGCGGCGTTCGCCGAGTGGACCTGGCGGCACGCCGGGGTGAAGAGCGTCCCGACCACCCTGCTCGGGCGCGGGGTCGGCAAGTGGGGGCAGGAGCACCACCTGTTCCACACCGGCTCGCCGAAGCCCGGCGACCTCGTCGTCTACGGCCCGCCGGCCTACGAGCAGGGCGGCCACGTGGGCGTGGTGGTCTCGGTGAACCGTGACGGCACCCTGGACACCGTCGAGGGCAACGTCAGCAACAAGGTGGCCCACCGCCACATCGACCCGCGCACCGCCAAGGGCGGCGTCAAGAAGTGGAAGATCTCCGGCTACGTGACCCCGCCCGGCGCCTGATCCCCACCTCCGCGCCCCGGCCCGGGGCCGCGTCCTCCGTGGAGTGGAGGGGCGGCCCCGGGCCGGGGGGGGTCGCGGGCGGTGCGGCTGGGGGCGGGGCCCCGGGCCCGGTCACGGTGTACGTCCTGGCGACCAAGCCGTGGCGTTCCGGGGGCAGTTGTCGATCCCTGCTCTCCGGTTCGACGCGGGGCCGCGCACCTTGGCGGACGTCCGGGGGGCGTGCCCGGTGCTGGAACTCCCGGTCGCGCGGGCCGTCTTGGGCACGGTCGGCATATCGGGGCGAGGTGGTGGACAGCTTTACTCCCGTACCACCCTCATGTGCCTGCCCGGCCGTCACTCTGCTGTCGGGCGGGTCCCCCACCCTGATGATGCGGAGACCACATGGCTCGACGACGTTCCTTGCCCCGGCTCGGCCTGGCCGTCCCGGTCGCGCTGGCGCTGACCGCCTCGCTCGGCTTCCTTCCCGCCTCGGCCTCGGCGGCGCCCCGAATACCGTCCGCCGCGCAGGCCGAGGACGCGCACACCCTGTCGTACGTCGTCAACACCAGGACCGACCACCGCACGATCGCCGAGGTGCAGCGGGCCATCACCGCGGCCGGCGGCACCGTCGTCGTCACGTACGACGGGATCGGCGTCATCGTCGCCCACTCGGCGGACCCCGGCTTCGGCGAGCGGCTGCGCGCGGTGCGCGGCGTGGAGTCGGCGGGTGCCACGCGGACCGCGCCGCTGAGCGCGGCGGGGACCACCGAGGCAAGTGCCGTGCGGCGCCTGTCCGAGGCCGAGGTGGCGACGATCGCGAAGGCGTCCGGCAGCGGCACCGAACCCCTCGAAGCCGAGCAGTGGGCCCTGCGGGCGATCGGCGCGGACAAGGCCGCGGAGATCAACCCGGGCAGCAGGGACGTCACGGTCGCCGTCATCGACACCGGCGTCGACGACACCCACCCGGACCTCGCCCCGAACTTCTCCCCCTCGCAGTCCGCGAACTGCTCCAGCGGCAAGGCCGACACCACGTACGGCTCCTGGCGGCCGGTGGACGCGAACTACTTCCACGGCACGCACGTGGCGGGCACGATCGCCGCCGCCCGCAACGGCGTCGGCGTCGCGGGCGTGGCACCCGGGGGGAAGGTCTCCGGCATCACCGTCTCCCAGCCCACCCCGCGCCAGCTGATCTACGCCGAGAGCGTCGTCTGCGCCTTCGTGTTCGCCGCCGACCACGGTGTGCAGATCACCAACAACAGCTACTACGTGGACCCGTGGCAGTACAACTGCCTGGACGACCCCGACCAGAAGGCCATCATCGACGCGGTCAACCGCGCCCAGCTCTACGCGCAGCGCAAGGGCACCCTCAACGTCGCCGGGGCCGGCAACGCCAACCACGACCTGGCCTCCGACGGCTTCACCGACGGCGGCAGCCCCAACGACTCCACCCCGTCGAGCCGGACGGTCGACCCGCACAGGTGCTGGGACCTGCCCGCGCAACTGCCGGGCGTCGTCACGGTCAGCGCGACCGGCGCCAAGGGCGCGAAGGCGTACTACTCCAACTACGGCCTCGGCGTGATCGACGTCGCGGCGCCGGGCGGCGACCAGTACCAGGCCTCGGACACACCGTCCAAGGAAGGCGGCATCCTGTCGACGCTGCCGGGCAACCAGTACGGCTACGAGCAGGGCACCTCCATGGCCACTCCCCACGCCTCCGGTGTGGCCGCGCTACTGAAGTCCGCCCACCCGGAGGCGACCCCGGCCCAGTTGCAGGCACTGCTCAAGGCCCAGGCGACAACCCGGGCTGCCCGGCCGGCCCGAACGGCGACGGCGCCGCGGACCCCGTCTGCGCGGGCGGCAAGCGCGTCAACGGCTTCTACGGCTTCGGCATCGTCAACGCGCTGCGCGCGGTCGAGTAGCGGTCGAGCAGCCGGCACCGCACCCGTCCCGTGCCCGAACGCGCTGACGCCCCCGGCTGTCCAGGCCGGGGGCGTCGGCGTTCGCGGCACGCCGGGTGCGCGCCACGCCCCACAGGTCGGGCGGTAGGCCCCGGGACCTTTCGGGCGGGTGCGGGCATTGAACGTCAACTACGCTGCTGTCACCATCAGTTGGCCGATGCAGGACCGGTCCGCCGAGCGGGCGCGGATACGGGGAGGGAGGCGGCGAGGGTGCGGACGGCAACACGGATCGCGGCGGCGGTACTGGCGGTGGCGCTCCTGGCCGGAGCGGCGGCGCTGACCTGGACGCTGGCCGCGGAGCGGATGAGCGCGGCCCTGGGGCTGGGCCCGCCGGACGGCGTCGTCGTGGTGGAGGACTGCTACGAGGTGTCCGACAGCGAGGGCTACAACGACGGCACCAACTGCAAGGGCAGCTTCACCCCCGCCGGCGGCGGCGCGGACCAGGCCCGGCCCATCGTGGTACAGGACACGAGCGGAAAACACCGGGCCGGCACCCGGCTGCCGGTACGGCTGGCCAAGGGCGTGGCCCACGAACCGTCGGCATCACCCGCCATCAAGTACGGCATCGCCGCCGCCATGATCCTCGTCCTGGGCACCGTGTCGGCCGGCTGGCTGCTGACGACCGCCTGGCGCGGCCACGCCCCGGAGGGCAGCATCCTGCTCACCAGCGCCGGCGTCGGGCTCATGGCCGTAACGGTCCTGGGTATCGCCGCCGGCCTGCTCGCCGGAATCGTCGCCCTGTTCCTCTGAACCGGCCCCCGGAACGGGCGGATCCGCGTGCTGCCGGGCGTCGGTCCGCGGCCACCCGGCCGGTGGCTCCGGGCACCGGCGTCCCGCGGGGCCCGGCTTCGGCCGGTGGTGCGGAACCAGGGCCCCGGGCGCGGGCGTCCGTCCTTCTCGACGGCGGCCGGTGATCATGGCTGCCGGCCGCCGCCCTGGAAGGAGCACCGTGACGGACCGTACGTCGAAGAGCGCGTCGCCCGCCCGCCGGAGCCGTTGGCGGCTCGCCGCGCTGGTCGGGTGCGGGGTGCTGCTGCTGGGCCCGGCCGGGCTCGCGGTGGTGCGGCTGCTCGGGTGGGACGACGGCACGGTGCTGGCCCTGCCGATGGCCGGGCTGCCGTACGCGGCGCTGCTCAGCGTGCTGCTGCTGGCGGTGGTGGCGGTGCTGCGCGCCCGGTGGCTGACCGGGGTCGCGGCCGCGCTGGTGGTGCTGCAACTGTGGTGGCTGGTGCCCCGGTTCGTCCCGGACGGGGCCCACGCGCCCGCCGACGCGCCCCGGCTGCGGGTGGCGACCAGCAACAACTACATGGGGCAGGTCTCGCCGAAGTCCCTGGTCGACCTGGTGCGCGAGCAGCGGATCGACGTGCTCGCGGTCGAGGAGCAGAGCGACTCCGCCGCCGACGCCCTGGACGCGGCCGGCATCCGCACCCTGCTGCCCCACCGGGAGCGGCCGGCCGGCACCGACACCGCGCTCTACACCCGGCTGCCCGTCGGCTCCACCGCCGACCCGGCCTGGCCGACCACCAACCTGACCGTCGACGTCGGCGGCCGCCCGGTGCAGCTCGTCGCCGTCCACACCTACTACCCGCTCGGCGACGCCCGCCGCTGGGCCGAGGACCTGCACGGCCTGCGCGCCGCCGCGCCCGGACGCAACCACAACGCGGTCCTGCTGGGCGACTTCAACGCCACCCTCGACCACAAGCCGATGCGCGACCTGATCGGCACCGGCCTGACCGACACCCACGAGGAGCTCGGCGCGGGCCTCTTCCCCACCTGGCCCCAGGACCACCCCGACTACCACGTCCCGGCCGTGATCCAGATCGACCACGTCCTGCACGGGCCCGCGCTCACCGCCGTCGACGTCTCCGAGCACGCCCTGCCGCGCAGCGACCACCGGGCCGTGGTGGCCGAACTCGCCGTCCTGCGCTGAACCCTGAACGCTGGACGCGGGGAGCCGGGGGCACGCAGGCCGGGGAGCCGAACCGGGCCCTGCGGCCACGGGTACGCCGCCGGGGGCCGGTTCGGGCGAACGGCTGTCGTGTCGCGTCCGTGCCTGCCACCATGGGCGGCATGTCGCAGGAGGAACCGGAGCCGGCCGCCACATCCCGTGTGGAGAATCTCCTGGCCGGAGGGTCCGCTGTCGGCGGCTCGGTGGTGCAGGCCGGGACCGTGAACGGCGGTGTGCACATCCACGCGGCGGCGCGGCCCGCGCGGCCGCCGGGCGCCGGGACGGTGGAGGTCCTGGCCGAGTACCGCGACCCGGTCACCCAGTGGGTGGTGATCCCCGCGGACGCGGAGGTGAACGACCTCCCGGTGCGGCTGCCGGGACAGCTCAAGGGCGAGGAGGACGTGCTCGGTTGGGCGCGCGGGCACGGCGGCGCGGACTTCGAGGGCACCGTGCTGTCCGTCACGGTGACCAACCGATCGGACGCCCACCTCACCCTGCGCGACCTGCGGGCCGAGGTCCTCGACCGCGTCGAGCCGGTCCGCGGGGCGATGGTCCAGCTGCAGCCCGCCGGGTCCCGCAACGTTCCCGAGCTGGAACTCGACCTCGACCAGGAGCGTCCGGTGCTCTGGGAGGTGGACGAGTTCACCCGTCAACGGGTCGGCGCCCGCCCGTTCCTGGAGCGGACCCACGTACGGCTGGCCCCGGACGAGTCCGAACGCTTCACCGTCACCGCGCGGATCCGCCGTTCCTGCTGCACGTGGCAGCTGGCCACGGCCTTCCGCGCGGACGACGGAGCCGAGTTCACCGTCCGCCCGGAGCGGCGTTTCCGGACCACGGGGCTTCCGGTGACCGGGCTCGCCCCCGTCCTGGCCTGGCAGTGGTTCGACGAGCCGCCGGCGTTCAAGGCGTCCACGGCCTGGCACGACTGGTGCAGCCCCGGCAACCCGGAACCGGAGCTCCCGCAGGCCCCCCGCGAGTTGCGCAGGCTCGCCGGGCGCTTCGCCCCGCACCTGGCGCACTTCCTCAGCACCGGCACCACGGGCCCGGAGCAGCAGCTCAGGCTCGCCGCGGCACTGCCCGCCGTACGGCTGGCCGTCGACCTCGTCAGGGCCGAGCGCAAGAACAGGCAGGAGAGCGCCGCCCGCCTCGCCGCCGAGCTGCGCGGGCGGTTCCCGCAGGCGATCGCCGAGCAGGCCTTCACCGTCGCGCTGCTCGCCGCGGGCCTCACCCACGGGATCCCGCCGGCCAACCGGGAGCAGCTCACCGCCTACCTGACGCACACTCCCGCCGCCCAGGTCCTACGGCCGATGGTCGCCGCCGTCGCGCGGCGGTAGCGGGGGCGGTAGCGGGGCGGCGGCTGGGTGTGCGGCGGCCGCCCGGTGCCTGCTGGTGGTGGCCGTACCGGTCTTCCGTCCCGTCCTGACCGGTGTGAACCGTCTGCGGGAAGGCGTCACGCGTCGCCGGCGCGGACGCCGGCGACGCTGACGGCCCCGGGACGGTCCGCCGGGGCGGCGCCGTCCGGGTGGGGGCGGGGTTATTCGTGGGGCGGGGTTATTCGTGGCGCAGGGCGTCCGGGCGCATCAGGCGCAGGAGTTGGGGCAGGCCGAGGGCGGTGGTGAGGAGGACGGCGCCCGCGGCGGTGGCGGTCATGGCGAGCAGGGAGGCCCAGTCGGTGTTCAGGGGGACGCCGGAGGAGTACTGGAGGACCGTTCCGGTCAGGAGGCCGGCGGCGGTGGCCAGGGCCAGGCCGAGGGCCATCGGGAGGAGGGTCTGCCACAGGACGGACAGGGCCAGGACGCGTCGGGGGGTGCCGACGGCGTTCAGGACGCCGAGGACGCGGCGCTGTTCGCGCAGGCGTTCCAGTTGGCCGACCAGGAGGCTGAGGGCGACCAGCAGGAGGGTGATCGCCGATCCGGCGGTCAGCAGGCGTTTGACGGCGAGGTAGGTGGCGTCGGGGGCGGGGTCGAGCGGGAATTCGGTGCGGGCCTGGGGGTCGATCGCCATGACGGCGGTGGTGAGGTGCTCGTTCGGGTCCGGGAGCGCGTCGGCGAGGGAGACCAGGACGGTGGCCGGCTGTCCGCGCAGGGCGTCGGCGGGCACGGCGGCGGGGGTGAGCAGGAGCAGGCCCGATCCCATGCGGCCGTTGGGGTCGGCGCCCTGGACGGGGGCGACGGTGGCGGTCGGGGCGGGCAGGGGGAAGGGGGCCGGTTCGCCGGTGCCGCGGTAGTAGGCGGCGTGGACGGTCGTTCCGGGCTCGACGGGGCCGGCGCCGGGGCGGGCGGTCGGGCCCTGGAGGGCGAAGGCGTCGCCGTCCTCGCAGTCGGGCAGGGTGGCGAATCCGCGCAGGACGGCGCAGGAGGCGATGCGGACCGAGGGCAGTTCCCATGACTTGGCCGTGGCGCTCTCCAGGGAGAACTCGGTGTAGGCGGCGGTGGCCCGGATCCCGGGGCTGCGGGCGAGGCGGTCGGCGAGGGCGTCGGCGGTGGGGCCGCCGCCGGGGAAGGTCACCGACTGCCGGTAGGGGCCGGTGGTGGGCTGGGGCCGGGCGTACTGCTCGTACTGGGTGCTGATGCCGAGGAAGAGCGTCTGCAGGGCGATGGCGCCGGCGATGGCGACGACGACGCCGCTGACGGCGGTGGCGGCCGGTCCGGAGCCCGTCTGCAGGCGGCGGGTGGCGAGTTGCCAGGACAGGGGGCCGCCGCCGGCCCGTCGGGTGACGGCTTCGACGAGCCAGGGCAGGAGGGTGCAGACGCCGGTGAGGGTGAGCAGCACGCCGAACGCGACGAGGAGTGAGCCGCGGGTGCCCTGGGCCGGGTCGGAGAGGGTGAGGGCGAAGACCGTCAGGGACAGGCCGGCCAGTGGCAGCATGAGGCGCCATCCGATGCGGCGCCGGCCGGGGGCGGAGCGGCGGACGGTGCCGAGCGGGTCGAGGGCGGCCCGGCGCATGGCGAGCAGGGTGACGCCGACGGCCATGAGCGGGACGACGACGGCGATCGCGGCGGCGATGGCGGGCTGGGGTGCGACGTCCTCGGGGTAGAAGCTGAATCCGGCGAGGCGGACGCGTCCGATGAGCTGCCGGCCGAGGAGGAAGAGCGCCGTTCCCGCGGCCAGGCCCAGCACCGTTCCCACCAGGGACTCCCCCGCGGCGATCCGGGCGGTCATCCGGCGGTCGGCGCCGCCCAGGCGCAGTGCGGCGAGCCGGCGGTCGCGGCGTTCGCCGCCGAAGCGGGCGGCGGCGGCGAGGAAGACGCCGACCGGGGCGAGCATCACGGTCAGGCCGACGGCGTTGAGCAGGACCAGTTTGGGGTCCATGTCTTTGGGCGGTGAGAAGTGGCCGAACGCGGTGATCCGGACGGCGCCGGTGTCGACCGAGAGGTGGTCGCCGCCGAGGACGTAGTCGGCCTGGCCGGGTCCGAGCAGTCCGGCGGGGCCGATGGTGCCGGTCACGGGGTAGGGCAGGCGTTCGCGCAGCAGGTGGTTGGCGGGGTCCGCGAGGAGGTCGGCGAGGGCCGGGGAGACGGCCATCGTGCCGGGGGCCGGGTAGGCGGCGAGGCCGGGCGGGAGTGCGGCGTTCGGGCCTTCGGGTTGGACGACGCGGCCGCGGACGGGGGTGCCGTGGAAGGTGGTGTCGGCGGTGGCGACGAGGACGGTGCGGTCGCCGGGGGTGGGCAGGTCCTCGTCCCGGAAGGTGTCGTTCTGGGTGTAGAGGCGCTGGTCGCGGTGGTGGACGAGGCCGGGGAAGGAGGCGGTGAAGAGCAGGAGGGCCACGCCGAGGCCGACGCCGCAGGCGGTGAGCAGCAGGCGGCCCCAGCCGTCCCGTCCGCTGGTGACGGCGAGCCGGGCGCCGAGGGCGAGTTGGTCCAGGTGCGGTCGGCGGACCCGGGGGTCGGTGGCGCTCACCGGGTGGTGGCCAGGTCGCGGGTGCGGCCGTCGCGGACGACGATCTCGCGGTCGGCGTAGGCGGCGACCCGTACGTCGTGGGTGACGAGGACGACGGCGGCGCCGCTCTCGCGGGCGGCGCGGGTGAGCAGTTTCATGACGCGTTCGCCGTTGAGGGAGTCGAGGGCGCCGGTGGGTTCGTCGGCGAAGACGGCTCGGGGGCCGGTGATCAGGGCGCGGGCGGCGCCGACGCGTTGGCCCTGGCCGCCGGAGATCTCGCCGGGGCGTTTGGCGGCGGTGTCGGCGACTTCCAGGCGTTCCAGCCATTCGGCGGCGCGGGCTTCGGCGGCTTTGCGGCGGGTGCCGTTCAGGCGCAGCGGGAGGGCGACGTTCTCCAGGCAGGAGAGTTCGGGGACGAGTTGGCCGAACTGGAAGAGGAAGCCGAAGTGGGTGCGGCGCAGGGCGCTGAGTTCGCTGTCGGTGCTGGTGGTGAGGGAGCGGCCCTGGTAGGTGATGGTGCCCTGGTCGGGGCGGGTGATGCCGGCGAGGCAGTGCAGGAGGGTGGACTTGCCGGAGCCGGAGGGGCCCATGACGGCGACGAGTTCGCCGGCGGCGACGGTGAGCGAGGCGCCGGCGAGGGCCGGGGTGGGGCCGAAGGACTTGTGCAGGTCCTGGGCGTGGAGGAGGGGTTCGGCGGTGGTCAACGCTGGGTCTCCGTCAGGCGGGCGGTGAGGTCGTCGAGGCGGGCGGCGGTGAGTTCGAGCCAGCGCAGGTCGGCTTCGAGGTGGAACAGGGCGTGGTCGCAGATCAGTTCGTCGGCGAGGTCGCCGGCGAGTTTGCGGCGGGTCAGTTCGCGCATGGTCCGCAGGTGTTCGGCGCGTTGGGTGTCGAGGACGTCGACGGCGGAGCGGCCGGTGAGGATGGCGAGCACGACCTTCTGGTAGAGGGTGCTCTGCAGGTAGGGCTGCGGGTCCTCGGGGTGGGCGAGCCAGTCGGCGAGGTCGGTGACGCCGGCGTCGGTGATGGCGTAGCGCTTGCGGTCCGGGCCGCCGCCGGCTTCCACGCCCTCGACGACGACGAGGCCGTTCTTCAGCAGGCGGGAGAGGGTGGCGTACACCTGTCCGTAGTGCAGGGCGCGGTCGCGGCCGAAGTGCTCGTCGTAGAGGCGTTTGATGTCGTAGCCGTGGCGGGGCTGGGCTTCCAGGAAGCCGAGGAGCATCTGTCCGAGTGACATGATCAAGGACTATACACACCATGTATACATGGCATGTATAGCGAGGTGCGGGGCTGCCGCCGACGCGGGCTCCTCCAGCCCGGGGCCGCCCCCGGGCTCGGGGGAACGCCCCGGGGCGTGGAGGCACCCCGGGGCGTGGCCGTCCGTCCGCGAAGGGTCAGCCGCGGCGCAGCGCGGCGAGCGGGGCGGGGGCGGTGCCGAGCCACCATGCCGGGTCGGCGCTGCCGTCGGTGGTGCGGCCGTCGCGGTGGACGTAGTGGCGCACGTCCCGTCCGGGGTCGGTGAACTCGCCGGCCAGGGCCCGCTCCAGCCACTCCGCCCCGAACCGGAAGACCTCGGCCGCCACTCCCCCGAGCGGGTGGAACTCGTCCTCGTAGACCCGCAGCTCCTTCGGCGCCCGGATGCGCTCGAAGCTCTCCAGGGCCTGGGCGAGGTCGGTGAGCTCGTCGAACTCGCCGATGCCGTGGAGCACCGGGCAGGCGATGTCGGCCACCAGGTCGCCGAGCGGCATGCGGTGGGCGAGGTCGTGGTCGAAGGCCTCCTCGTCGGTGTACCCGGCCATGTACATGTAGTTGTTCTTGAAGGTCGGCTGGGCGCGCTCGAAGATCGTGGCGAAGTCCCCGGTGACGGCCTCGAAGGCGGCGAGCGCGGCCAGGCGGCGGTCGGCGGCGGCCGCCCGGGAGCCCCAGTAGCCGCTCATCGAGATGCCGAACATGCCGATCCGGTCGGCGTCGACCTCCGGGAGCGCGGCCAGGTGGTCGAGGTAGCGGCCGATCGCCCGCTCGTAGTTGCCGAGGTCGACGGTCAGCCCGCCGGCGCGGCTCTCGCCCTGGCCCGGCCCCTCGATGGACAGCGCGACCATCCCGCGCGAGGTGTAGTAGCGCTCGGCCGCCCAGACGTAGTCCTCCTTGATCATGTCCATCCCGGGGCCGAGAATGACGGCCGGCGCGTTGCGGACCGGCCCGGCCGGCAGGTGCAGCAGGGCGAAGATCCGCGAGCCCTCGAAGTCCAGCTCCACCCGCCGCACCCGGCCCTCGCGCAGCGCGCCCAGGCGCTCCACGCAGTGGTTGGCGTGCTCGCGCATGGCCGCCTTGCGCGGGTCGGCGGCGTCGAAGAGCGAGTACTGCGCCCGGCCCCACATCACGGCCGCCCTCAGGTAGAGGTCGGCGGCGGTCTGCGCGAAGCCGCCGCGCTCGTGGTGGGCGGCGCGCTCCTCGGCCTGGCCGGCCACCGTCGCCCACGCCTTGGGCAGCATCGCGCCGCTCCTGACCAGGGCGAAGACCTTGGCGAAGTCGGTGTGGTCGTGGCCCAGCTGCTCCATGGTGCCGACGGCCTCGGGGTGCAGCGCGTCGAAGCCGCCCTGGGCGAGGGCGATGTCCAGGGCCCAGCTCTGGCCGGTGGAACGGACGGTCATGACGGTCTCCTCTACGGGGTCCGACGGGGGGATCCGGTTGCGGGTCCCCCGGCGGGATCCGATTGGCTAAGCACTTAATGAATAAGTACTTAGCTATTAAGTCCCGAGGCTAGGCTGCTGTCAACCCGACGAAGAGGACCGACCAATGGCCGAGCCGCCACCCACCGACGACCGCGCCCGGGCGCTCGACCGCCTGGCGCGCGCCGCCTACCGCCTCAGCGCCGCCGACGCCCGGCTGCGCGGACGCGCCACCCGCACCCCCGGCGCGCTCTCCCTCACCCACGCCCGGGCCCTGCGCACCCTGGCCGAACAGGGCCCCCTCAGCATCGGCGGGCTCGCCGCCGGCACCGAGACCACCGGCGCCGCCACCACCCAGCTGGTCAACGGCCTGGTCGCGGCCGGCTACGTCACCCGCACCCGCCAGCCCGAGGACAAGCGCTCCGTCCTGGTCGCCCTCACCGACACCGGCCGGGCCCTGCACGACCAGCGCCAGCGGGCGCTGGCCGACGCCCTGCACGGCGACCTGGGCGACTACGACGACGACGCCCTCGACCGGGCCACCGAGGTGCTGCAGCGGCTGTCCGCCGTCTACGACCGGCTGTGACGCCGTGAACCAGCCGGAGCGGGGGCGTCCCTGACGTCCGGGGGCACCGGGGCTGGGCCGGATGCCGCTGTGCGGGTGCAGGGGGGCGGCGTTGCGGCGAGGTTGTGGAGGTGGACACCGTCATCGTGCTCGAACCCGATACGCCGACCAACGTGCGGATCCTCGGCCCCGGCCGCGTGCCGGCGGACCCCGAGAACCCGGTACGGATGGCGCACGCCGCCCCCGCGGAGGCCTCGGGCGTCTGCGGGCCGCTCACCCTGTGCGGCCTGCGCACCTCCGAGATGACCCTCGCCCCGCACCGCTCCCCCGGGCCCGGCCGGCCGCGCTGGAACACCTGCGGGGCGTGCCGCGACGCCGAGGGGGGCGCGGCGGCCCGCGCCCCCGGTCCGGCGTAACCCGGCCCGGCCCCGGCCCCGGCCCGGGCGGCCGCCCGGCGGGGTCAGGGGTCAGGGGTCAGGGG
>NZ_LFVW01000365.1:0-12076 GCF_001182915.1 Kitasatospora sp. MY 5-36 | reverse complement strand
CGGCAGGCCCTCCGCCCAGGCGGCCGCGGCGGCGTCCGGGGCCGCCTGGGCGACCCCGTTGGAGCCGCTGCCCGCCGCCGTCCCGGCCGCGCTCGCGCCGTACTACGCGCAACACCTGGCCTGGCAGCCCTGCGACAGCGGGTTCGAGTGCACCACGTTCCGGGTGCCGCTGGACTACGACCACCCGGGGGACGGCGACCTCACCCTGGCGGCCGCCCGCGCGGCGGCGGAAGCCGCCTCCTCCGCTTCCCCTTCCGCCTCCCCGGGCGCGCGGCTCGGCTCCCTGCTGCTCAATCCGGGTGGGCCCGGCGGCTCGGCGATCGAGTACCTGGAGGCCGCCGCTCGAACGTACGACCACGGGGTGCGCGCCCGGTACGACCTGGTCGGCCTCGACCCGCGCGGGGTGGGCCGCAGCAGCCCCGTCAGCTGCCTGAGCGGCGACCGGATGGACGCCTACACCGCCGTCGACCTGACCCCCGGCGACCAGCACGGGATCGACGCGCTGATCGCGGCCGACAAGGAGTTCGCCGAGGGCTGCCGGAAGCAGGCCGGGGCGGCGCTCGGCCACCTCGGCACCGTCGAGGGCGCCCGCGACATGGACGTGCTGCGCGCCCTGCTCGGCGACGAGAAGCTGAACTACGTCGGCAAGTCCTACGGCACCTTCCTCGGCGCCACCTACGCCGGGCTGTTCCCGAGCCGGGCCGGACGGCTGGTGCTGGACGGCGCGATGGACCCGGCGCTCGACTCCGCCACCGGCAACCGCACCCAGGCGGGCGGCTTCGAGACCGCCTGGGCCGCCTTCGCCCGGGACTGCGCCACGCGCGAGGACTGCCCGCTCGGCCGCACCGAGCAGCAGGTCGGCGAGCAGCTCACCGCCCTGCTGGAGGGCGTCCGCGCCGCCGCGCTGTCCACCGCCGAGGGCGGCCGCCGGCTCACCGGGTCCCAGGCGACCACCGGCGTCATCCAGGCCATGTACGCCGACTTCCTCTGGCCCAAGCTGCGCGCCGCGCTCGCCGACGCCAAGGCGGGCGACGGCACCGGTCTGCTGAAGCTCTCCGACGACTACTACGGGCGCGAGGCGGACGGCTCGTACCCCAACCTGATGTTCGCCAACACCGCGGTGAACTGCCTCGACCTGCCCGCCCCGTTCCGCGGGCCGGAGGACGTCCAGCGGGCCGTGCCGGAGTTCGAGCGGGTCTCGCCGCACTTCGGGCGCGACATGGCCTGGATGGCCCTGACCTGCACGTACTGGCCGGTCCGGCCCACCGGTACGGCGCACACCATCCGCGCGGCCGGCGCCGCCCCGATCGTCGTCATCGGCACCACCCGCGACCCGGCCACCCCATACGCCTGGGCCCGGTCGCTGGCCGACCAGCTGGAGTCAGGCCGCCTGCTCACCTTCGACGGCGACGGCCACACCGCGTACGGCCGGCACAGCACCTGCGTGGACGGAGCGGTGAACCGCTTCCTGCTGACCGGGGAGGCCCCGGAACAGGGCAAGCGCTGCGACCGGTAGGGCGTGCCCGGAGCCGGAAGACCGACAGGTGGTTCTCACTTCAACCGACTACCGGTACGACGTTACGATGAGCGCCCCCTGCCACCCTCCCCTGCACCGGAGCTCATCGTGCTCGGAGTCAACGACCTGGCGACGTACGTCCTCGGCGCCCTCGTCATCATCCTGCTGCCCGGCCCCAACTCCCTGTACGTGCTGTCCGTCGCGGCCCGCAAGGGCATCCGCACCGGCTACCGAGCCGCGGCCGGCGTCTTCATCGGCGACCTCACCCTGATCAGCCTCACCTCGCTGGGCGCGGCCTCCCTGCTCAAGGCCAACCCGGCCGTCTTCGCCGTGGTCAAGTTCGGCGGCGCCGCCTACCTGCTCTGGATCGGCTACGGCATGCTCCGCGCCGCCCGCCAACTCTGGCGCGACCGCCGCGCCGCGGCCGACCCCACCGCCGAACCCGCCCCCGAATCCACCGAGAACCCCTTCCGCCGGGCCCTGGTGATCAGCCTCCTCAACCCGAAGGCCATCCTCTTCCTGCTCTCCTTCTTCACCCAGTTCGTCGACCCCGCCTACGGACAGCCCGCCCTCTCCTTCGCCCTCCTCGGCGGCATCCTCCAGACCTTCAGCTTCCTCTACCTCTCCCTCCTCATCTTCGCGGGCACCACCCTCGCCACCGCCTTCAGCCGCCGCAAGCGCCTCTCCGCCACCCTCACCAGCGGCGTCGCCGTCCTCTTCGCCGGCTTCGCCGCCAAACTCGCCGTCTCCTCCGCCTGACCACCGCCCCCGGATACCGAGTACGGATCACCCGCGAACCTGTGTAGACTGGCCCGCGTTGCCGCCACACACGGCAGCGGTGCCGCCTTAGCTCAGTTGGCCAGAGCAACGCACTCGTAATGCGTAGGTCGCGGGTTCGAATCCCGCAGGCGGCTCAGTGAAGGCCCAGGTCAGGAAGTTCTGACCTGGGCCTTTTTGCGTGCCCCGGGGGGCGGGGGTTACTGGTCGAGGTAGGTGAGGACGGCCAGGATGCGGCGGTTGGCGGTGTCGGTGGGGTGGAGGCCGAGCTTGGTGAAGATGTTGGTGATGTGCTTGGCGACGGCCTTCTCGGTGATGAAGAGGGATTGGGCGATGCCGGTGTTGGAGCGGCCCTGGGCGAGGGATTCGAGGACTTCGCGTTCGCGGGGGGTGAGGGTGGCGAGGGCGGTGTCGCGGTCCTTGCGGACCAGGAGTTGGGTGACGACCTGGGGGTCCATGGCGGTGCCGCCGGCGGCGACGCGGTGGATGGCGTCGAGGAACTGGGTGCCGTTGGTGACGCGGTCCTTGAGCAGGTAGCCGACGGCGTGGCCGCCGGTGGCGAGGAGTTCGCGGGCGTAGAGGGGTTCGACGTACTGGGAGAGGAGCAGGACGGGGAGGTCGGGGGTGGTGCGGCGGGCCGTGAGGGCGGCGCGCAGGCCCTCGTCGGTGAAGGTCGGCGGCAGCCGGACGTCGACGATCGAGACGTCCGGCCGCTGCTCGGTGAGGGCCCGGAGGAGGTCGGGGCCGTTGTCCACGGCGGCAGCCACCTCGTGGCCGTGGGCCTGGAGGAGGCGGATCAGGCCGTCCCGGAGGAGGAAGTGGTCTTCGGCGAGGACAATGCGCACGGAAGCTCCAGGGTCACCGTGGTCGGACCGTCGGGGGGACTGCTGACGGCGACGACCCCGTCGAAGGTGGCGAGCCGCCGTTCGACGCCGCGCAGGCCGGTGCCGCGGCGGGCGTCCGCGCCGCCCCGCCCGTTGTCGGAGACGGTGATGCGCAGTACGCCGCGATCGTAGCGGAGTTCGATTCCGGCGCGGCCGGCGTCGGAGTGCTTGACGACGTTGGTGAGGAGCTCCGAGACGGCGAAGTAGGCGGCGGACTCGACGGGCATCTCGGGGCGGCCGGGGAGGTCCGCCGAGACCTCGGTGGGGACCGGGCAGACCATGGCCAACGCCCGTACCGCGTCGGTGAGTCCGCGGTCGGCGAGGACCGGCGGGTGGATGCCGCGGACCAGGTCGCGGAGCTCCTCCAGGGCCTTCGCGGAGGACTGGCGGGCCTCGACCAGCAGGGCGCGGACGGCCTTCGGGTCGGTCTCCAGGAGGTGTTCGGCGGCGTCCAGGGTCATGCCCATCGCGACCAGCCGGGCCTGGGCGCCGTCGTGCAGGTCGCGCTCGATCCGGCGGATCTCGGCCATCCGGGTGTCGACGGCGGTGCTGCGGGTGGCGGTCAGGTGGGCGATCCGGCCGGCCAGCAGCTCCTGCTCGCCCGGGGCGAGCATCGAGCGGATGTGGCGGGCGTGCCGGCGGACCGTGCGGGGCGCGAGCCAGAGCGCGAGCGGGAATTGGAGCAGTCCGAGGACGCCGGCGAGGACGGCGGTGGCGGTGCCCTCGATCGGGATGAACTGGTACCAGAGGCCGTCCCACTCGGTGGACAGCTGGACGCCGAAGAAGGCCAGGAAGACGCCCCAGAGGCCGTTGAGCAGGACGGCGACCGGCAGGAAGGCGAGCAGGCTGCCGACGAACGGCTCGGCGAAGACCCAGCAGAACTCCCGACGGGTCTGCGGGTCGCGGGTGATCCAGCGGTAGCGGGCGAGGATGCCGGAGGCCCACTCGGGCACCGGCGGCAGCGGGCCGGGCGGTCCGGGGAACCGGACGTCGGACCACTCGGCGGCCAGGGCGCGCTGACGGTCGGCCAGGTCGCGCACCCCGGCCATGGCGCGGGGGACCAGGCCGAGGCCCGGCCCGACGAGGGAGATCGCGCACGTGACGCCGAGGGAGTGGACGAGGGCGAGGGCGGAGAGCCGACTGAGGGTCAGGGACCGCCGGAGGGCGGTGAGTCCGGTGGACACCGAGAAGCCCGTGGCCCTGTTCGGTGTGGTGCCCTCCTCGCTCGGCGCCGGGCCCTCCCCGTTGTGCATCGTGCTGTTCACGGACGCGATCCCCTCCCGGTGGTGCCGTTGTGCGGCCCGGTCGCGCCGGCCCGTGAGGCCATTCTGACGACTGCGGGGAGGCCTTGTCGGTGGGAGAAACTCCCCCTTTGGTCATACGGGATATCTGCCGAACGGCAGATGGCAGAAGCCCGTGGACCGGCCAGGCTTACGAGCGTGCTCATGTGCCCCAGGAAACGCGCCCGGAGCGGCGCATCCGACCCCGACCGCAAGGAGGACGACGTGGACCGACGTACGAGAACCGGATACGGGCCGGTCGTTCTCGTGGTGGCCGCGCTGCTGTCGCTCGCCGGCTGCGCCGACGCGATGGACGCCGCGCCCGAGGACAGGACCTTCGAGTTCGCCGCCCAGAGGCTGAACGTCGTGTCGCACGGCGCCCCCGCCGACCTCGTCGCGGTCGACCGGAAGGACGTCAAGGTCACCCGCTGGTTCGAGACCAGCGGCAAGGTCGGCAGCGCCAAGGCCTCCTGGGAGCTGAAGGACGGGGTCCTCGACCTCCGGGCGGGGTGCTCGGGGATCGCCAACTGCGACACGAAGTACCGGGTCGAGGTGCCCAAGGGCGTGGCGGTCCTGCGGGACGGGCGCGAGACGGAGCTCAAGGGGTGAAGGCGATGACTCCTGGCGGAGGGACGGGGAACATGCTCGAACTGGTTGATGTCACCAAGGTCTACAAGGGCGGCAAGCGGGCCGTCGACGGCGTCACGATGCGCCTCGGGCCGGGAATGGTCGGGCTGTTGGGGCCGAACGGCGCCGGGAAGTCGTCGCTGATGCGCATCGTGGCGACGGTCACCCGGCCCACGGGCGGGCAGGTCCGGTACCAGGGCGCCGACGTGGTGGCCGAGCCGGACCGCTTGCGCCGTGAACTCGGCTACCTGCCACAGGACTTCGGGGTCTACCCGAACCTGACCTCGCGGGAGTTCCTGTCCTACCTGGCGGCCGCCAAGGGGATCGGAGCCCGTTCCGCCCGGGCCCGGATCGACGAGCTGATCCAGCTGGTCAACCTGACCGAGGCGGTCAGGCGCCCGCTCGGCACCTACTCGGGCGGCATGCTCCGCCGGGTCGCATCGCGCAGGCCCTGCTGGCCGACCCCAGGGTGATCGTGGTCGACGAGCCGACCGCCGGCCTGGACCCGGAGGAGCGGGTGCGCTTCCGCAACCTGCTCAGCGAACTCGCGGCGGAGCGGGTCGTGATGCTCTCGACCCACATCGTCTCCGACGTCGAGTCGGTGGCCTCCGACATCGCCGTGGTCGCGCACGGCCGGCTGCTGCGCCGGGGCGCGCCCGACGAGCTGCTCCGGGAGATCGACGGGCAGGTCTGGGAGGCGGTGGTCGCACCGGCGGACCTCCTGGAGGTCCAGGCCCGCCACGTGGTCAGCCGGATGGTGCGGACGGGGAACGGCGTGCGGGTGCGGCTGCTCGCCGCCGAGCCGCCGCGGCCCGACGCGGTCCGGGTCGTGCCCGATCTGGAGGACGCCTACCTGGGCGTCATCCACCGGCCGGGCGGCTCGGCCCGGACCGAGCAGCGGGCGGTGCGGCGATGAGGGCGACGGTGACGGTGACGGTGACGGGGCCGGCGGTCGGGTCGGCTTCGGGGTCGGGGTCGGGGTCGGGGGACGGGTCGGCGTTGGCCAGGCTGGCGGTCGGCGACTTCCGGGACCGGGTGCGCCGACCGGTGTACGCGGTGACGCTGCTCGCCGCGGTCGGGCTCGGCTACCTGGCCGTACCGGACGCCGGCGGCCACTGGACGATCATGGACGTGGGCGGCCACCGGGGCATCTACAACAGCGCCTACGTCGGCGCGGTCACGGCCCTGGCCGGTGCGCTCTGGCTCACCTTCGGCGGCTTCTACGTGGTGCGCAGCGGCATCGCGCGGGACGAGGCGAGCGGGGTCGGCCAGGTCCTCGCCGCCACCCCGCTGCGCAACTCCCGCTACCTCCTGGCCAAGTTCCTGAGCAACCTGCTGGTGCTCGCCTCCATGGTCGGCGTGCTGGCCGTCACCGCGCTGCTGATGCAGCTCGCCCGCGGCGAGGACCGCGCGGTCGACCCGATAGCCCTGGTGGTGCCGTTCCTGCTGCTCGCGCTGCCCCTGATGGCGCTCACCGCGGCGGCGGCGCTGCTGTTCGAGACGGTGCCGCTGCTGCGGGGCGGCTTCGGGAACGTCGTCTGGTTCGTGCTGGCCATGGTGCTCGCGCTCGGCGGGCAGTCGGCCTCCGCACCGCTGGACGGCCTCGGCGTGCACCAGGTCGCGCGGTCGATGGGTGCGGCGTTGGAGGCCCGGCACGAGTCGGTCGGCGACGGCGGGTTCAGCCTCGGGCTGACCAAGGTCGACAAGCCGCTGGGCACCTTCCTCTGGGGCGGGTTCGACCCGTCCGCCGGGTTCGTCCTCGGGCGGCTGGCCCTGGTGCTGCTGGCGATCGGCCTGGCGCTGCTGCCGGCCCTGTGGTTCGGCAGGTTCGATCCCGCACGTGCCTCCGGCGGTGCGTCCGGGGGTGCGGCTGCCGCCGGGGCCGGGGCCGGGGCCGTTGCGGAGGTGATGGCCGGGGAGCCGTCCGGGGCCGAGGGGACGGAGACGGCGGGGGCGCGCTGGGCGACCGTACCGGGCGCTCGGCTACGGACCGAACCGCAGCGGACCGCCCTGCCGCAGGCCGAAGCGCGGCGGGCCGGGGCGCTCGGGCTGCTGCTGGCGGGGGAGGCCCGGATCCTGGTGCAGGGCGTCTCCCGCTGGTGGTGGCTGGTCGCCGCCGGGCTGACGGTGGCCGGGTTCGTGCTGCCGATGGACGCCGTCACCGGCCTGCTCCTGCCCCTGGCGTGGCTGTGGCCGGTCCTGATCTGGTCCCGGCTCGGCAGTCAGCAGGTCGAGAACGGTCTGGAGGTGCTGCTCGGCGCCTACCCGTCGGCCCGGCGCAGGCTGCTCGCCGAATGGGCGTCCGGGCTGGTGCTCACCGCGGTGACGGGTGCCGCCCCGCTGATACGCATGCTGGCGGCGGGCGACGGTGCGGGGACGGCCAGTTGGCTCGGAGGCGCGCTGTTCGTCCCCTCGCTGGCCATGGCGCTCGGGGTGGTGAGCCGGAGCCACCGGCTCTTCCAGGTGGTCTACCTGCCGCTCTGGTGGGTCCTCGTCAACAACGTCGCCGCCGTCGACTTCATGGGGGCCGTGCGCGTGAACGGCAGCCCGGGCGGTCCGGGGCCGCTGCTGGTCGGAGCGCTGTCCGCGGCCATGCTCGCGGTGGTGTTCCTGGTCGGCGCAGCCCGACGGAACGTCAAGGGCTGACCGGAGACGGGCGCCCGGGCCGTCGGCGGACGGTCCGGGCTGCCCTCGGGCTTCGGGGCACACCCAGGGGGTGTCGCCCGTCTGCCCGTCGTCTCGTTCTCGCCGTCTCCTGCGCGCCGTCTACTACTCGTCGTCGCCGAGGTCGCCCGCGAGGTCACCCGAGAGGTCGCCGTCCGGGGTGCCGCTGATCGCGTAGCCCTGCCGGCGCGCCTCGTAGCAGGCCACCGTCGCGGCCGCCGAGACGTTCAGCGAGCCGACCCGGCCCAACTGTGGCACGAACACGACCTGGTCGCAGAGCGCCAGCGCCTCGGGGGTGATCCCGCGGTCCTCGTGCCCGAGCATGAAGGCCACCGCCGGGGTCAGCTCGGCGGCGAACATCGGCACCGCCTCGTCCGCCAGCTCCAGGCCGACGACCTTGAAGCCGTCCGCCTTGGCCGCCGCGACCGCCTCGGCGATGGTCGGGAAGTGCTCCACCTTCAGGTACTTGTCGGTGCCCATCGCGGCCTTCTGCGCGCCGGAGGAGCGCACCGACGGGGTGTCCCCGACCAGGTACAGCTTCTCGGCGCCCATCGCCGCGCCGGTGCGGACCACCGAGCCGACGTTGAACGGCGACTGGAGGTTCTCCAGGATCATCGCGAGCCGGAACTCGTTGCTGCGCCGCCACGAGCGGTGCAGACGCTTCAGTTCGGTCCCGCGCAGCTGCTTCACGTCGTCGTACCTCGTCCACTCTCGGAGCCCTCGCCCACCTCGGGGCGGGGCCGCGCTTCCAGAATCCGGCACCCGTTGACCGACGTGACCCGACTGGTCGGGTAGCCCTGCTCGTTCAGCCACTTCTGGAGCGAGTCCGAGCCCAGGTGCTTCTGCACCACCAGGAACGCCGAGCCGTCCGGGGTCAGCCGGTCGAGCCAGTGCGTGAGCAGGCGGCGCAGCGCGGCCTTGCCGATCCGGATCGGAGGGTTGGAGTAGATGGTGGCGAAGCGGACGTCCTCGGGGACGTCGTCGGGCAGGGAGGCCTGGACGTTGCCGAGCCCCAGCGCCTCGGCGTTCAGCCGGACCAGCTCCAGGGCGCGCTCGTTGACGTCCACCGCCCAGACCGGGAGGCGCTTGCGGCGGCTCGCCCAGGTCAGCGCGATCGGACCGTAACCGCAGCCGATGTCCAGGATCGGGCCGCGCACCCGCGGCTGCGGGGCGTGCTCCAGCAGGATCCGGGTGCACGGGTCGAGCCGGGTGCGGGAGAACACCCCGGTGTCGGTGGTCAGTTCCAGGGTGAGGTCCGGCAGGGAGACCGTGATCGGCCGGCGGTCGCTGGCGACCTCGGGTGCACCGGTGAAGTAGTGCGAGCCGGACATGATTTCCCCGTCGTTCGTATGGGCCTCGGGGCCACCGGGTGGGTGTGGGTTAGCCCTTTGTACGGCACCGATCGTACCCCCGGTGGCCCGGACGGCGTTCCGGCCGCCGCCCGGGACGGGTGCTCCCGCCGGTGCACTCGCCGTCGCCCGGGACGCGGCTCGGGAACGGCGGTGCGGACGGTGGTGCGGTCGGCTCCGGCGCGGACGGTGGGCGCGGTCAGGCGGTGCCGGGGGTCTTGCGGGTGGCCACGTTGATGCGGTTCCAGGCGTTGATGGTGAAGCAGACCGAGATCAGCTGCGCCAGCTCGGCCTCCGCGAAGTGTGCGGCGGCCCGGGCGTACACCGCGTCCGAGACGCCGCCGTCGATCCGGGCGACCTCCTCGGCCAGGGCCAGGGCGGCCCGCTCGCGCTCGGTGTACACCCCGGCGGGGGCGTCCGGCCAGACCGGCAGCAGGTAGATCCGCTCGTCGGTCTCGCCGGCCTTGCGGGCGTCCTTGGCGTGCATGTCCAGGCAGTACGCGCAGCCGTTCAGCTGGGAGGTGCGCATCTGGACGAGCTCGACCAGGGCCGGGTCGAGGCCCTCGCGGGCGGCGGCGTCCAGGGCGATCATCGCGCGGAACACCTTGGGGGCGGTGCGGGCGTAGTCGAGGCGGGCGGTGCCCGCGAGGGCCTCGGTGGTCCGGGCGGTCCGGGTGGCTTCGGTGGCCCGGGTGCTCTCGTTCGTCGTCATGGCTACGACCCTAGGAGCGGAATGCACCCGTCCCCTGGGTCATTCACGATGCTGTTTCGTGGGTCAATCAGGCCGGTCAGCCGGGGGTCCGCCGGAGTCCCGGCAACGCCGGAGCGTCGTCGGCGCGTCGCGTCCCGGCGCCGGGCGGCGGATACTGCGAGTACGCCAGCCGGGCCCGTGAAGGCCTCCGAACGCCCGTGAAGGCCTCCGAACAGTGAGGACGGATGCCATGCCGCAGGAACAGCACGAGGAATACCTGATCGACGAGACCGCCGAGACCGTCGAGCCCGACGAGCAGGCACCCGAGGGCGACACGTACGACGAGGTGGCCGAACGCCGGGCCGTCGGCGCGGACCCGGCGACCAACGTCGCGGACGTCGTGGAACAGACCCAGCCGGTCCGGCACGACGAGGAGGAGTACCGGGAGTAGCGGTGTCCCAGGGAGCGGAGCGGGAGCAGAGGGCCCGGAGCGGCTACAGGGCCCGGCGCCGTTGCAGCCAGGCCAGGGCCGCCCAGCCCGGCAGCACCGGCAGGATCAGCGTCAGCAGGCGGAACAGCGCCACCGCGGCCAGCTCGCCGCCCGGCTCCATCGACGTGGTCTGCTGGAGCAGCGTGAGCAGCATCCCGTCCACCGCACCGGCCCCGCCCGGGGTCGGCGCCGCGCTGCCCACCGCGTTGCCCACCAGGAACACCACCGCGACCGCGGCGAAGGACGGCTCCCGGCCGATCGCCCGGACACAGCAGTACAGGCAGGTGATCAGGCAGATCGACACCAGCAGCTGCCCGGTCACCCCCACCGCCAGCTTGGACGGGCTGCGCAGCAGGTCCAGCAGGCGCGGCACCACCTCGGCCGTCAGCGGGCGCAGCCGCGTCGCCAGCCACCGCCGGGCCGCCGGGATCGCCGACACCACCGCGAGCAGCGCCGCCGCCCCCGCCAGCCCGCCGACCACCGCGGGCAGCGCGTCCAGCTCGGAGCTGCCCGGTACGAAGTCCAGGAGGTAGACGAAGGCGCCGAGCTGCAACAGGTGCAGCACCAGCCCGATCAGGTTCCCGACGCCGACGCTGGACAGCGCCTGCGCGGTCGGGATCCCGGCCCGCTGCAACAGGCGGGTGTTCAGCGCGATCCCGCCGACGCCGCCGGGCGACACCAGCTTCACGAACGACCCGGCCACCTGCGCCAGTACCGCGTTGCGGAAGTCCAGCCGCTCCGGGACGAAGCCCACGAAGCCCATCGCCGCCGCGACGTGGCTGGCCGCCGCCGCGGCCAGCGCCAGCAGCAGCCACCAGGGATCGGCGTCCGCCAGCGCGGAGACCGGGTTGTCCTCCGCCGCGAACAGCTGCGGGATCAGCAGCCAGCCGGCCACCACCCCGCCCACGACGACCAGCAGGGTCCGCGGCCGCAGCCGCTCCAGCCGCACCGGTCGGCCCACCACCCGCGGGCGGGTGCGCAGGACCTCGGCGCGGATCTCGTCGAGCAGGCCGCTGGGGGCGGGGGTGTGGTGCTCGGGGGCCGGCTCGGTGGTGGCGGCCTCCGGGGGCGCCGGGGAAGCGGTGGTGGCGACGGGCCCGTTGCCGCCGGTGGGGGAGCCGGCTTCGGCCGCGACCGCGTCCCCGCCCCCGGCCGCACCACCGGCACCGTCGGCACCGAAGGCACTGCCCGCACCGGCCGGACCGCCCGACGGCTCGGCGGCCCGGGCGCCGGTGTGCTTCGCGTGCTGTTTGAGGGCGCGGCGGGTGGTGTGGGTGAGGGCGATGGGCTGGAGCAGGGGGAGCGCGGCGCCGACGGGGTCGGGGCCGAGGACGGCGGTGGCCGTGCGGACGGAGCGGGCGGCGCCGGCGCGCAGGGCGAGGGTGGTGAGGAGCTGGGCGAGGTCGCAGTGGAGGACGAGTTCGGTGGCGGCGATGTCGCCGTCGGCGAAGTCGACCAGGTGCACCGCGCCCGAGTCGTCGATCAGCAGGGAGGAGGGGACGAGCGCGCGGTGGGCGATCTCGCGGCGCTGGAGCAGGGCGAGCTGCCGCCAGGCGTCGGTGAGCAGCTCGTCGGTGACCTCCTCGTCGGGGAGCTCGTCCAGGGTGCGCCCGGCCAGCCGCTCGTACGCGATGAGGGCGGTGTCCTGGCCGATGCCGGCGGTGGCGGCGATGCGGCGGGTGCGGACGCCGGCCGCGAGGGCCGCGTACGCGACCAGGGCCTCGTGCTCCAGCCCGGTGCGGGGGGAGCGCAGGACGCGCGGGTCGGGGGCGGTGCGCAGCCGCAGCCGGCGCCAGGC
>NZ_LFVW01000364.1:0-12091 GCF_001182915.1 Kitasatospora sp. MY 5-36 | reverse complement strand
GGGGCACCCGCAGCTCGGCCGCCAGGCTGGCCTGCCGGACGCGCTGCGGCAGCGGGGGCTGGCCGGCCTGGGCCGGGCTGAACGGCACCGAGGTCCGGTACTCGCGGGGCTGGCGCCGCTCGGCCAGCCGGTAGTGGTCGGCCGGGCGGTACTGCTCGTCGGCGTACGGGGCCTCGGCCTCGGTGACCCGGGCGTAGGCGATGTCCGGGTAGGCCGGGGCGTCCTGGGCGGGCGCCGGGTCGGCCGGGGAGGTGTGCTCGATCGGCTGCTCCGGCTGGTGGTCGGGCCGGGCAGCCGTGGCGGGCTGCTCCACTCCGTACGACGGCACGGGGCCGGTGGACGGTTCAGCGTCGTACGACGGCTCCGATCCGAAGGGCTGCCCGGACGGGTACGGCTGTTCCGCCGGGTACGCCTGCCCGGCCTGGAACGGCTGCCCGGCCTGGTACGGCTGCTCGGGCCACTCCGCCTCGAACGGAGCCGCCGGGAGGACAGCCGGGGCGTCCGGGCCCGACGGCAGCGGCTGGACGACCGCCGGCTGGAACGGGGCCGCGGGCAGCGGGACCTCCTGGAGCGTGGCCTCCGGTGCCGCGCCCCATCCCGCCGCCGGTCCCGCGTCCGGTCCCGGCCACGTCCCGGCCTCCGCCGGGGACAGCGGCACCGGGGCCCCGTGCGGGGCGTGGTCGCCCGGCGTGAAGGAGTCCACCGGCGCGACCGGAGGACCGGCCGGCACCGGGACGGGCGTCTCGTCGGAGGCCGAGCGGACGGCCCGGCGCGAGCGGCGCACCAGCGGGATCGGCTCGGTGGCCGTGCCGCCGGCGCCGTCCGGCAGCCCGGTGTCGCCCTCCAGGACCAGCTCGTCGGGGACGAGCACGACCGCCCGGGTGCCGCCGAAGGCGGACGGGCGGAACTCGATCCGCAGCCCGTGCAGGGCGGCCAGCCGGGAGACCACGTGGAAGCCGAGGCGGATGTCGTCGGCCCGGGCCAGCACGTCGGTGCGCGGCGGGCGGCTCATCAGCTCGTTGGCCGCGTCGTACTGCTCCGGGTCCATGCCGAGGCCCCGGTCCTCGATCTCGATCGCGAGCCCGCGGCCGACCACGGCGGCGCGCACCTCGACCGGCGTGGGCGGCTTGGAGAAGGTGGTGGCGTTCTCCATCAGCTCGGCGAGCACGTGCGCCACCGGGCCGACGGCCCGCTCGGAGAGCCAGGGGTCGCCCTCGATGTCGATCGAGATCCGCCGGTAGTCCTGCACCTCGCCCTGCGCGGCGCGCAGCACGTCCAGCAGCGGGACGGGCTTGCGCCAGCGCCGCTGCGGCTGGCCGCCGGCCATGATGACGAGGTTCTCCTCGTAGCGGCGCAGGCGGGCGGTGAGGTGGTCGAGGTCGAAGAGGCCCTCCAGGACCTCCGGGTCGTCGTGCTTGCGCTCCAGCTCGTCCAGCTTGCGCAGCTGGCGGCCGATCAGCAGCTGGGTGCGGCGGGCGATGCGCTGGAGCAGCCGCTCGAAGCCGCGGTGCTGCTCGGCCTGGCCGACGGCGGACTCCAGGGCGGCGGAGCGGGCCAGGTTGAGGGCCTGGCCGAGCCGGGCCAGCTCGTCGGTGCCGTTGCCGTGCGGGCCGTCCGTGATGGTGCGGGTCTCGGCCTCGACGTCCACCTGCTCGCCGCGGCCGAGGCGGTCGACCACCTCGGGCAGGGTGCGCTGCATCTCCTCGGCCTGGGTGTGCAGGTCCTTGATGCGGCGGCGCAGCGAGCGGCTGAGCCGCCAGGAGACGATGATCACCGCGACGACGGTGATCAGGCCGACGACGGCGGTCAGCACCACGCGGGTCAGCAGGCCCATGATGGCGCCCTTGCCGACCTCGACGATGGCGCTGGTACGGGCCTCGATCGCCTTGACCAGCGGCGGGTTGAGCTGGTCGAGGGCCTGGCGCCACTGGTCCTGGGCGGCCGGCAGTCTGACGGTGCCGTTGGCGTCGGCGGCGGTGGGCCTGGTCAGCTGCTGCTCGACGGCGGCCTTGGCCTGCCAGGCCGGGCCGTTCATCAGGTCGTGCCAGCCCTGGACCTCGGTGTCCGGGATGTACGGCAGCACCTGGACGTTGAGCAGGTGGTCCTGGGCGCCGATGGCCTGCTGGACGGCCTGGTAGTCGGCGGTGCTCAGCCGGCCGCTGGGCCAGCCGCGGGCCAGGATGGCGTCCTCCCGGGCCAGCATCTCCTTGGCCCAGAAGGCGTTGACGAGGGTCTTGGAGATCCAGGTGACCTCGCCGGTGTCGACGCGGCTGAGCGCGGTGAACAGCCGCAGGTCCACCGCGATCAGGTCGGTGTAGTACGTGTAGACCGTCTGCTGGTCGACGGAGCCGCGGTCGACGCCGGCGCGCTGCTCGACCAGCTTGCCCATCGCCTGGCGTGCCTCGGCGACGGCGGTGCGCACCTCTTCGGGCGCGTTGTCGGCGGTCTCCCCGGAGAGGGTCTGGAACTGCCGCACGGCGTCGTCGGTCAGCTGCCGCTGGCGGCGCAGCTGGTCGGCGTTGGAGCCGGGCCGGGCGAGCGCCTCGGCGCTGAGCCGGCGCTCCTCCTGGAGGTTGTAGTAGACGATGTTGGACGGTTGTCCGGCCTTCTGGGCGAGCAGGGCCTGAGCGCCCTGCCGCTGGAAGTCGAAGACCGTCTCACCGCTGGTCACGGCCCAGAGGGCGACCAGGGCGATGCTGGGGACGACGGCCAGGACGAGCAGCGCCGTCCGCAGGGACAGGCGTGGACGCCTGCGGGGGCCCTTCGGCGTCGGGGGCCGCCGATTCGCACGCGCGCGCAGAGCTGACTCCTTGGGGCTGGCGGCCGGCCGGTGAGGGGCGGGCCGTCCGGGCACGGTTTTTTGACGAAGCGATACTAGTCATACCGTGTGATTAGAGTGAAAACCCGTTCGCTGCCTGGGCTGTGCTTGCACACGGAGCGGACACAATGTCATTCATTCGTTGACCGTCCGTATGCGGAGCAGGCCCTTCCGGACTCGCCCGACACAGTGTCAACGAGGCGCGCGGCCGCCGGATGGCCGGGGTGTGAAAACTGTGTGACGCCCCGCCGGGACCCGCTCGGCACGCCCGCCGGGCCACCGCCCGGCCCGGATCCGCCCCTCCGGCCGCGTGGCGGCCCGTCCGGCGAGGGGGAGGGCGTGGAGGGCGGCCATCGGACCCATTTGTCAGGTTCTCTGAGGACTCGCGTACCACGGTCAGCCTACCCGGCACACGGCCGCGGACGCCCTCCGTGGGAGCCGCCGTTCCGATGACGTACCGGGAGTCGCCGAACGTGACGGGCGGGACACCCTCCACGGTGGCGGCCGGTCGTCGCGAAGTCCGTGCGGCTCTGGAGCTGCGAACACGCTCGGTGGGCGGATACTGGAGGAGTGGGACGGATCGGACCGGGCGTCGCCGACAGGCCGCCGGAACGGTCCGACCACGGGCAACGGCCTCCAGGTCCCCGGGACCGCGCCGCCGGTGCAGGTCTCGGCGGGCGCCAGGAGCGCCGACGCAACGAGAGAGAGAAGCCGTGATGAGTTACTTCGGCCGTGGAGGAGACAGAGGCGGTGGTTACGGCCGTGACCGTGACCGTGGTCGTGGGCGTGATCGTGATCGTGGCCGCAACCGTCGTGGAAACCACCGTCGCCGTTTCGGCATGTGGTGACGGTGATTTCGGCTAGGACTGCGCACAACAGTCCCGACTAGCGCCATCACAGGGGCCGGCGGTACCACCGCCGGCCCCTCACCCTGGGGCCGGCACCGCCGCCACGCGGAGGGTGACGCGTCCCGGACGACGGGGCCCGGACGACGGGGCCCCGGATGACGGGTCCCCACCTCGGAAACGGCGGATCCGGACCCCGAAAGATCGTTTCCGGACACCGGAACGACGTCTCCGAGAGCAACGGGTCGTGGCCATGCGCGAAGTGACGCCCCCGGGCGACCGGGCGGCGCGGGACGACGACGACCCGGGGCCGGTGACGGACCCGCCCGTCGTCCCGCTGCGGGAGCTGATGCGCCGGTTCTGGCCGTGGGTGCGCCCCGACGTGCGCTGGCTCCCGGTGAGCGCGGTCCTGCTCGTCCTCGGCGCCTTCGGCGAGGTCGTCTCCGTCTGGCTGTTCAAGGACCTGATCGACGACGTCCTGGTGCCCCGGCACTTCGCCGACTTCTGGCTGCTCGCCGCCCTCATGCTCGGCGCGTCCGTGGCCGCCGCGCTGTTCACCTACGGCGGCACCTACACCAGCACCAGGACCGCCGAGCGCTACATGCTGCGGCTGCGCACCGACACCCTCGCCCACCTGCACACCCTGCCGCCCGACACCCTGGAGACCCGCTGGCGCGGCGACCTGGTGGCACGGCTCACCTTCGACATCGCCGAGATCGAGCAGATGGTGGCCACCGGACTGGTCGAGGGCGCCGTGGCCGCGGTCAGCCTGCTGCTGTTCACCGGAGCCGCCTTCTACCTGAGCTGGCCGCTCACCGTGGCCGCGCTGCTGGCCGCCCCGCTGTTCGTCCTCTCCACCAGTCTGTTCGGGCGCCGCATCCGGCGCCGGGAACGGCAGGTCCAGCGCCGCGCGGGCGGCGTCACCGCGCTGCTGGAGGAGTCCCTGCGCAACGCCACCGTCACCCGGACCTGCGGCCAGGAGAGCCGCGAGGTCGAACGGGTCCACCGGGAGGGCAAGGCCCTGCTCGACGCCGAACTCTCCGCCGCCCGGGTCGCCGACCTCTACCAGCCCTTCCTCGGCGTGCTGCAACTGCTGGCCGGGCTCACGGTGGTGGGCGTCGGCGCGCTGGAGGTCATCCACGGGCAGCTCAGCCTCGGCGGCCTGCTCGCCTTCGCCGCCTTCATGGCCCAGCTGTTCGAGCCCGCTCAGCAGCTCGCCGCCCTCGTCCCGCTGGCCGGCACGGCCTGCGCCTCGGGCGAACGCGTGCTGGAACTGCACGACCTCACCAGCCCGGTGCGCGAACGCCCCACCGCCCGCGACACCGGCCCGGTCCAGGGCCGGGTCACCCTCCAGGGTGTCCGGGCCGGCTACCCCGGCGCCACCGGGACCCCCGGGCCGCCCGTCCTCACCGACCTGGACCTCGACCTGCTCCCCGGCGAGACCCTGGCCCTCGTCGGGCCCAGCGGCAGCGGCAAGTCCACCCTCGCCAAGCTCCTCGTCCGCTTCCTCGACCCGCAGGCCGGCACCGTCCGCCTCGACGGCCAGGACCTGCGCGACCTCACCCTCGTCTCGCTGCGCCAGGCCGTCACCCTGCTGCCCCAGCAGGCCCCGCTGTTCCGCGCGACCATCGCCGACAACATCGCCTACGGCCGCCCCGACGCCCCGCCCGCCGCCATCGAACGCGCCGCCCGCAACGCCGGCGCCCACGACTTCGTCACCGCGCTCCCGGACGGCTACCGCACGGTGATCGGCGCCGACGGCTTCCAGCTCTCCGGCGGCCAGAGCCAGCGCGTCGCCATCGCCCGCGCCTTCCTGCGGGACACCCCCGTGCTGGTCCTGGACGAACCCACCACCGGGCTGGACCCGCACACCGTCGAGCAGTTCGTCCCCGCGCTGCGCCGCCTGATGACCGGGCGCACCACCGTCCTGATCACCCACGACCGGGCGCTGCTGCCCCTCGCCGACCGCGTCCTCACCCTCCGGCCGCCGGACACCGCCGGGCCGGCCGCCGGTCCGGACAGCCGCCCGGACGCCAGCCCGGTCGACGCGTTGCGCGGCCGGGAGCCGCGGAAGCCCTGAGCCGACGGCGCGGCGGCTACGCGCCGAGGTAGTGCAGGACGGCCAGGATGCGGCGGTTGTAGTCGGTGGTGCGGGGCAGGTCCAGCTTGTCGAAGACGGCGTTGAGGTTCTTCTCCACCGCGCTCATCGAGACGTGCAGCCGCTGCGCGATGGCGGCGTTGGTCCAGCCCTGGGCGAGCGCCTCCAGGACGCTGCGCTCACGCGGGGTGAGCCGGGCCAGCGGGTCGGTGCGGGTGGTGCGCACCACCAGTTGGCGCACCACCTCCGGGTCGATCACCGCGCCGCCCGCCGCGACCCGCACCAGGGCGTCCAGGAACTCGTCGACCTCCGCCACCCGGTCCTTCAGCAGGTAGCCGACCCGCTCCGCGCCCGCGTCCAACAGCCGGGCCGCGTACCCGCGTTCGATGTGCTGGGAGAGCACCAGCACGCCCACCTCCGGCCAGCGCTCGCGGATCTCCACCGCCGCCCGCAGCCCCTCGTCGGTGTGGGTCGGCGGCATCCGGATGTCCACCACCACGACGTCCGGCGGCCGTTCCGCCACCGCCGCGGTCAGCGCCGCCGCGTCGCCGACCGCGGCCAGCACCTCGTGCCCCTCCTCGGCGAGCAGCCGGACCAGGCCCTCCCGCAGCAGGGTCGAGTCCTCGGCGAGGGTCACGCGCATGGCAGCTCCGCGGTGATGACGGTCGGGCCCCCGGCGGGGCTGTGGACGTGGAGGGTACCGTCCAGCGCGGCGACCCGCCCGCGCAGGCCGGTCAGGCCGCTGCCCGCCGGGTCCGCGCCGCCGGTGCCGTCGTCCTCGACCCGTACGGTGAGCACGCCGGCGGTCCGCTCGACCAGGGCCGAGACGGCCGAGGCGGCGGAGTGCTTGGCCGCGTTGGTGACGCACTCCGACACCACGAAGTAGGCGGCGGTCCGGACGGGTTCGGGCAGCGGGCCGGCCACCTCGTAGCGGAGCCGCAGCGGGATGGCGCACCGCTCGGCCACCCCGCCCAGCGCCTCCTCCAGGCCCAGGGTGTCCAGCGCCGACGGGTACGCCCGCCAGGCCACCTCGCGCAGCTCGGTCAGCACCCCCTGCGCCTCCCGGTGCGCCTGGCGCAGCAGCGCCTCCGTCCGCTCCGGGTCCTGGTGGCGGTCCAGGCCGCGCCGCGCCCGGCCGATCAGCATCGCCAGCGCGACCACCCGCTGCTGCACGCCGTCGTGCAGATCCCGCTCGATCCGCCGCCGCTCGGCGTCCACGGCCTGCACCACCGCGGCCCGGCTGTCGGCGAGTTCGGCGATCCGGCGGCGCAGCAGCTCGGCCTCGGACGGCCCGAAGCACTCCCGGGCGGTCCGGGCGTCCAGCGCGGCCAGCGAGAACAGGCCCTGCACGGCCAGGAAGAGCAGCACCCCGCCGAGCAGCACCTGGGTCGCCAGCTCCTCCCAGCCCAGCGAGCCGCGCAGCACCCCGCCGACCAGCAGGACGGCCAGCGCCAGCCCGAAGCCCAGCAGCCCCAGCACCACGCCGGCGACCAGCCCGCCGCCGCTGCGCACCGCCAGGTAGCGCAGCACCCGGCGGTCGTCCGCCCGGTACTGGCGGGGGAAGCGGTCGCCGAAGAAGGCGCTGCGCCGGGCCCGCTCCAGGGCGGCCAGCCGGCGCACCCCGGACAGCAGGCCCGGCACCGCGTACGGGCGGGTGCGCGGCCAGAGCAGGAACGGGCCGAGGACGGCGGCCGCGAGGAGGAGGTACAGCGCGGCGAGCGCGGCGCTCGGGCAGCCGAGCAGAACTCCGGTGGCCCGGCGCGGCCATGACGTGGTGTCCGCTGCATCCCCCTGCACGGGGTCCGAGCTTACGGGGCGGGCCGGGCCTGCGGGGGCGGTGGGGCCTTCGGGGCCATCGGGGCCGGTGGGTCCGGCCGGGCCGGTCACCGGGCGCGGCGGTGCTGGGCGGCGCTGTTGCGCCCGCGCCAGCGCATCACGACGTACCCGGCCACGGCCACCGCGACCACCACCAGGACCGCCTTGGAGAAGAGGCCGACGTACGTCTCCACCGTGTCCCAGCGGTCCCCGAGCAGGAACCCGGCCATCACCAGCACGCTGTTCCACACCAGGCTGCCGATCGTGGTCAGCATGACGAACGCGGGCAGCGGCATCCGCTCGACCCCGGCCGGAACGGAGATCAGGCTGCGGAAGATCGGCACCATCCGGCCCAGCAGCACCGCCTTCGTCCCGTGCCGGGCGAACCAGGCCTCGGTGCGCTCCAGGTCGGAGGCCTTGACCAGCGGCAGCCGGGCCCAGATCGCGTGCATCCGCTCCCGGCCGAACAGGGCGCCCAGCCAGTAGAGGACGACGGCCCCGGCGACCGAGCCGAGGGTCGTCCAGGTCAGCGCGGAGGCGAGGCTGATCACGCCCTGCCCGGCGGCGAAGCCCGTCAGCGGCAGGATCACCTCGCTGGGCAGCGGCGGGAACAGGTTCTCCAGCGCGATCGCCAGGCCGGCCCCGGGGCCGCCCAGGGTGTCGACCAGGTCGGCCGCCCAGCCGGCGAAGCCGTCGGCGGGCTGTTGGGCGATGGCGAGGACGGTGTGCGGCATGCGGGCTCCAGGGTGGTCGCGGTGCCGGCGCCTGGTGCGCCCGGCTCTGCCCTCCACGCTAGGAACCGCAGGTCAGCGCCGGTATGCGGGTTTCCGGCGGACGCCCTGTGGTTTTCCGCACCGCCGCACCCTGTGGTTTTCCGCAGGGGCGGAGAATCCGGTGGCGGCTGGCGTGGTCGCTTTGTCAGGATGGCGCCATGGACGACGCATTCACCCTGGCCTGGCAGTATTCCGCCGGACTGGTCTTCCCCGAGGACCTGCCGATGGCCGCCGCCGGGCTGCTGGCGGCGGGCATCGGCGGGGATTCGCCCGCGCTCTGCGACCTCGCGGGGCGGCCGGGCCGGGGCGAGCCCCCGGTCGAGCTGACGGAGCTGCTGTGGCAGGCGATGGCGGAGCTGGGCCTGCCGGTGCCGGACGACGGCTTCGTCCAGCGCAGCCTCCTGCACCACACGGCGGCCCGGCTGGTGTCCGGGGAGATCACGCCGGTTGAGGCCGTCGCCGCGCTCTGGTCCCGGATCGACGAGCGCACGACCGGGGCGGAGCGGCGGCTCGCGGAGCTGGTCGACCAGGTCTGCTGCCCGGGCTGCGTCGACACGTGGCCGGTCGAGGTGACGCGGGACTGGGAGCGGGAGATGAGGGAGGCGGCCGTCGAGGTGGCGTCGGCGGCCGACCACCGGAACGCCGCCTCCTGGCACCGGGGCTGAACGCGCCTCGCCCGCCGGGCGGTTGGCGATCAGGTGTTCGGCGGCTCAGCGGTTCAGTGCGGCCACGGTCTCCCTGCTCAGCTCCCGCGCCCGGGCGACGGTGGCCGTCAGCTCCGCCGCCGACCCGCCGGGCTCGGCGAGCAGGCCGTGCGCGCGCCGGCCGAAGTACGGTGGGGCGTCCGGCAGTTGACCGGCGGCCGCCAGCGCACCCTTCTCGTTCAGGCACCAGCGGCGGTGGTGGGCGAACAGGGCCTGGACCAGGATGCCGACGGCGTGCGACAGGCAGAGCGAGACGTGCAGGGCGTCGGCGCGGACGGCGCTCTTCGCGGCGGTGTCGAGCAGGAAGCCGGCCTCCCAGGTGGCCGCGGTGAGGGCCCCGCGCAGCGGCTCCGGGTAGTCGGCGGTCTGCCGCTTGAGCCGCGTCAACTCCCCGGTGGGGTCGGCCAACGGCTGCCCGAGGGCGACCTCGCCCGGGTAGCAGGGCGACCAGAAGCCGAGCGGGTGGCCGGCCTGCGTCCCCACCTCGTAGCGGCCCGCGCGGCAGTCCGCCCACACCCGTCCGACCCGGTCGAGGTCCCGCAGGATCCAGTCCACGGCGACGCCGTCGACCCGCAGCCACGCCCCGCCGTTGACCCACGGGCCCCAGCCGCCCGGGCCGGCCACCTCGGTCTCCGGCCCGGCGAGCGCCCGCAGCGCGTCGAGGTCGGGGCCGCCCCGGTAGTACACCCCGAGGTCCCAGTCCGACTCCGGCCGCTCCTCGCCCCGTGCCCGGCTCCCGCCGAGCATCACTCCCACCACGCCCGGCACACGGGCGAGTTGACCGGCCATGTCCTCGATGATCGCGCGCATGAAGGAGATTCTGGCAGGAGAAGCGGTGTCCGCCCGGGAATTTCGGATGCGGTGGTGGCGTCCGCGGAGGCGTACCCACTCCTCGCCACTCTCAACGTATAGCGCACGGGGGGCCTTGCCACAAGGCCCCGGTGGTGACGCAGAATCACCGCTTCGAGGACGCAGGTCCGCGAAGCACGGAAGCAGATCCGCGAAACGGGGAGTCACGAAGTGCGAGTGGTGTTGTCGACGTACGGGTCGCGCGGGGACGTCGAGCCGATGGCGGCGCTGGCGGTGCGGCTGAGGGAACTCGGCGCCGAGGTGCGGGTCTGCGCGCCGCCGGACGAGGAGTTCTCGGCGCGGCTGGTCGAGGCCGGAGTCGAGCCGGTGCCGGTCGGTCAGTCGGTGCGCGCGCTGGTCAGCGGTCCGCCGCCGAAGCCCGGGGAGCTGCCCGCGCGCGCCGCCCGGCTGGTCGAGCAGTTCCACGCGGCGGTGCTCGGGGCGGCCGAGCCGGGCGGCGCGGTGCTGGCCACCGGGCTGTTCCCGGCGGCGGCCGGCGCACAGGCGGCGGCCGAGCAACTGGGCGCCCGCTTCGTGTACGTGGCCCTCCAGCCGACCGTGCTGCCCTCCCCGCACCACCGGCCGTTCGAGTACCCGATGCTGCCCTACCCGCCGGAGGCGACCGACCCCCGGGAGCTGTGGGAGCTCAACATCGGGACGATGAACGCGCTGTTCGGCGACGCGGTCAACTCCCGCCGGGCGGCGGTCGGACTGCCCGAGGCCGACAACGTCCGGGACCACGTCCTCACCGGCCGGCCGTGGCTGGCCACCGACCCGCTGCTCGACCCGTGGCCGCGGCCCGCGGAGGCGGACCCGGCCTGGCCCGAGGCGGTGCAGACCGGCGCGTGGATCCTGCCGGACGAACGCCCGCTGCCCGCCGACCTGTCGGCCTTCCTGGCGGCCGGCGAGGCGCCGGTGTACGTCGGCTTCGGCAGCATGCCGCTGCGCGACCCGGCGGGCGCCGCCCGGGTCGCCGTCGAGGCGGTCCGGGCGCAGGGCCGCCGGGTGCTGCTCGGCCGCGGCTGGGCCCGACTGGCGGAGGTGGACGGGGCCGAGGACTGCTTCGCGGTCGGCGAGGTCAACCAGCAGGCGCTGTTCCCGAAGGTGGCCGCCGTCGTCCACCACGGCGGCGCGGGCACCACCACCACGGCCGCCCGGGCCGGGGTGCCCCAGGTGCTGGTCCCGCAGATGGTGGACCAGCCGTACTGGGCCGCGCGGGTGGCGGAGTTGGGCATCGGCGCCGCCCACGACGGCCCGACCCCGACCACCGCGTCCCTCGCCGCCGCCCTGCGCCGGGCCCTCGCCCCCGCCACCCGGGAGCGGGCCGCCGCCCTCTCGGCCCGGGTCCGCACGGACGGCGCGACGGCCGCCGCGAGGCTGCTGCTCGGCTGAAGGGGGACAGGAAAGGAGCGGGAGGTCGGCCCGGCCGACGTCCCGCTCCTGCCCCGGGCTCAGGAGGCCGGTTCGGTCAGGTACTTGGCACCGGCGTCCGGGAGCTTGTTGCCGTCCTTGTCGAAGAACTGCCAGGACTTCGCCCGCATCGTCCCCGGGCGGGCCACCACCAGCTCGCGGATCGGGGAGTCGGCCACGGTGACGGGCGTCGGCTCCGTGGTGCTGCCGTCCGCCCAGGTCACCACCACCCGGCCGACGTCCGGTCCGATCGAGAGCAGCACCACGTCCAGCGGGGCCACGGTGTCGCCCTTGCCCCGGTGACCGACCAGGCCGCCGCCGAAGACGGTCCGGTTGCGCGGGTCGACCTTGCCCGGGGCCGCCTGGGCGCCGTCGGAGTCATGGCTGAGCCGCACCCCGTCCACCGTGAAGTAGACGTTGGTGACGTCGCAGTCCGGCTGCCAGTACCGCTGGACGTACTCCTCCGTCGGCTTGGAGACCGCCGAGTCGTACCTGCTGCGCTCCTCCCACACCGCCGTCGCCTGCTCGAACGCCCGCTCCCGGGGGGCCTCCGGCCAGAGCGCCTCCCACAGCTGCCACTGCTTGCCGTCCGGGGTCAGGCCCTGGCCGAGCAGCACCCGGACCGGGGTCAGCGGGTTGCGGAAGGCCGGGGCGGTCCCGTTCGGCGGGAGGGGGGTGCCCAGCCCGGGGGTGTTCGCCACCGTGAGCGTGGGCGCGGGCGCGGCGCCGACGCCGGCCGGACCGATCCCGTGGGCGGGCGCCGGGCCCGGCCGCAGCTG
>NZ_LFVW01000036.1:0-39010 GCF_001182915.1 Kitasatospora sp. MY 5-36 | reverse complement strand
GCTCGGCACGGTCGGCGGGACGGTCGGCGGCACCGTCGGGGTGCCGGACGGCGTCGGGACGGTGGTGCCCGGCAGGCAGCCGGCGAAGGGGTAGTGGTGCGTCTCGGCGCCGCCCTTGCCGGTCAGCGAGGCGGCGATCACCGAGCCGTTGACCGGGCCGCCGCTGCCGAGGTCGAAGGCGGCGTTCGGCGCGAGCACGGTGCCGGCCCAGGCGGCCTGGCTGTTCTTGACCACCTTGGTGGCGGTCGGGAAGTTCCAGAGCAGCCTGGACCGGATCGCCCCGCCCGCGGCGCTCTGGAGCTTGTCGTCCAGCACGAAGGCCTTCTTGCCCTCGTCCCACAGGTGGAAGCCGGTGGTCCCGGCCGCCGCCATGTCGTACGAGCCGCCGGTCACGTTGACCACCGTCACCGAGCCGGCCGGCACCTTGAGGTAGACGTCCTTGGCGCCCTGCAGCTTCGCCGCGTCGACGGTGAAGCTGTTGTACTTCGCGTCGCCGCCGGTGAGCGTGAGCTTGGCGCCCTCGGCCTGGACGGTGGCGCCGGCGGTCTGCGGGACGGCGGCCAGCGAGGTGGCGGCGGCGCGCAGCTTGGCGAACTCGGCCTTGAAGTCGATCGGCGAGGGGCCCTGGTTGACGGTGCCGGCGTGGGCCTGGGCCACCGCGCCGTCGGCCTTGGAGCCGAAGACGCCGTTGCCCTTCATCACCTGGGTGTTGTGGCCGGTGAGCTTGCCGGCCACGACCAGGGCGTTCTTGCCCGGCAGCGCGTCGACCTGGGCCTGGGTGAGCTCCTGGCCGACCGAGAAGCCGCCGGTGAAGTCGGCGTTGCCGCCGACCGCGACCGCGCCCTCGGCGTCGGGGGTGTGGGTGTCGTCGCCCTCGATGAACTCGCCGTAGAGGTTGGCGACCCCGAGGCTGCGGCACTCCTGGTCGGTGCCGACGGCCTGGGCGGCCGGCGCGACGAGCCCGGCCAGTGCGAGCGAGCCGCCTACCGCGAGCGCGGCGGCGGAAATGGGTATGCGCATGTGCAGGTCTCCGCTTGCGTGCGGGCGTAGATGGGGGGAGGGGTCCTCAAAAAGGTATGGACCAATCCGCACTCTTTCGGCCAAACGGGTGATTGGTCAAGACCAATAACCTCCTTGACCGAACCACCCCGGTTTGTCCGCGTGTCGCACCCCAGCGTGTCGCCGCCCGCCGGCTCCGCCGCCTCCCGCCGCACCACCCGCGCCACACCGCCGCGCGGCCCGTGCCCCGCCCCAAGATCGCCTGTAAGGCCGCCTACGATTGACCGCGTGCCTAATCCCTTCTCCCTGCTCGCCGAGCGCTGGCAGCCATCCGCCGAGATGGTCCGGCGTGCCACGTTCGCCGCGCTGGTGATGAGCGTGGTGATCGTCGTCACCGGCGGCGCCGTCCGCCTCACCGCCTCCGGCCTCGGCTGTACGACCTGGCCCCGGTGCACCGACGAGAGCCTGACGCCCACCGCCGAGATGGGCTTCCACGGCATCGTCGAGTTCACCAACCGGATGCTCACCTACGTGCTGAGCGCCGCCGTCGGCTGGGCCATCCTGGCCGCCCGCTGCCACCGGCCCTGGCGGCACAGCATGACCCGGCTCGGCTGGGCCCAGTTCTGGCTGGTGATGAGCAACGCCGTGCTCGGCGGCATCACCGTGCTGACCGGCCTCAACCCGTACACCGTGGCGCTGCACATGATCGCCGCGATGGCCCTGGTCTGGGTCGCGCTGCTGATGTGGGAGCGGTCCAAGGAGGGCGACGGCCCGCCGACGCTCGTGGTGCCCCGCCCGGTCCACCAGCTGTCCTACGTCCTGGTCACCGTGATCGGCCTGCTCGTCGCGGCCGGCACCCTGGTGACCGGCGCCGGCCACCACCCCGGCACGCCCAAGGACAACAAGATCGTCCCGCGCATCCCGATCGACTACGACCGCCTCGCCCAGTTCCACGCCGACTTCGCGTTCGTGTCCGTGGGCCTGGCCATCGCGGTGATCTTCGTCCTCGCCGCCGTGAAGGCCCCCCAGGCGGCCAGGTCCCGCACCAAGGAACTGCTCGCCGTCCTCCTCCTCCAGGGCGTCCTGGGCTTCATCCAGTACTTCACCGACGCCCCCGAGCTGATGGTCGGCCTCCACATGCTCCTCGCGGCGCTGACCTGGATCGCCGCCCTGCGCGTCCCCCTCGCCCTGCGCACCCGCGGGGCCGAGGCGGTCACCGACCAGCTCCCCGCCCAGACTCCGCAGCCCGCCGCGGTCTGAGCGCGCACACGCCGACGGCCCGGCTCCCCCGCGTGGGGGAACCGGGCCGTTCGTCGTACCGGGATGCGGTCAGATCTGGATGCCGGCCATCCGCTTCCACTCGTACGCGCCGGTCTTGACCTTGAGGCCCAGCTCGCCCTCGAAGTCGTCGTGCAGGGTCAGCCCGGCCAGCTCGGCGGCGCGCTTGCCCACGGCGTAGCTGGGGGCCACCTGGTCGCCCCAGGCGCCGTCCGCGCCGACGACCACGATGCGGGTGGCCACGGAGCCGACGTACTCGACGACGGCGTCGCCGCCCCCGTGCTCGCGGGCGAAGCTGGTGAGGTGCTTGGCGATGCGCTTGGCGCGGCGCTCGGTGCGGGCGTCCGGCGCGGCGGTGGCGGTCTCTGCGCTGCTCATGTCCCGCATGCTACCCACCGGTAGCGCCGCTGGCGACGGGAGCGCCCTGTGCACCGGGCCACATACTGGAGGGGTGACCTTCTCCGGCTGGCCGGCCGAGGCGCTCGACTTCTACGAGCACCTGGAAGCCGACAACTCCAAGACCTTCTGGCAGGCCCACAAGGACGTCTACGACGGCGTCGTCCGGGCCCCGATGGAGCTGCTGCTCGCCGAGCTGGAGCCGGAGTTCGGGCCGGGGAAGATCTTCCGGCCCAACCGCGACGTCCGGTTCAGCGCCGACAAGTCCCCGTACAAGACCCACATCGGCGCCCATCTGGAGAGCGGCGGCTACATCCAGCTCTCCGCCGACGGACTGGCCTGCGGCAACGGCCTCTACCAGCTCGCCCCCGACCAGCTGGAGCGCTACCGCGCCGCCGTCGCGGAGGACGTCACCGGCGCGGAGCTGGAGCGGGTGATCGCCCGGGTGGAGCAGCAGGGCCCGCTGGTCGTGGGCCGGGACTCCCTCAAGTCGGCCCCGCGCGGCTACCCCAAGGACCACCCCCGGATCGGGCTGCTGCGCCACAAGGGCCTGGTGGCCTGGCAGGAGTGGGAGCCCGCGAAGTGGCTGGGCACCCGCGCCGCCCACACCCGGATCGCCGGCTTCCTGCACGCCTCCCAGCCGCTGCGGGACTGGCTGGACGGCCACGTCGGCCCCTCCGAGCTGCCCGCCCGCTGAGAACGCGAAGAGCCCCGGTCCGCCTGGACCGGGGCTCTTCGCGTAAGCCTCTGCTTCGTAAGCCTCTACTTGACGAACGGGTCGATCGCGCAGACCACCATCAGCAGCGACAGGTAGGTGATCGACCAGTGGAACAGCCGCATCTCCTTGAGCTTCGCGCCCACGATCCCGGCCTTGGCCCGGCCGTACAGCGCGTGCGCCTCGCGCAGCCAGGCCCCGCCCAGCAGCACCGCGGCGACCGGGTACAGCCAGCTCATGTGGCCCAGCGGCCAGACCGCCAGCGAGACCGCCACCATCACCCAGGAGTAGGCGACGACCTGCTTGCCGACGGCCACGTTGCCCTTGACGACCGGCAGCATCGGCACGCCGGCCCGCTCGTAGTCGTCGCGGACCTTCATCGACAGCACCCAGGTGTGCGGCGGCGTCCAGAAGAACACGACCAGGAACAGCATCACCGCGGCCCAGGACACCGAGTTGGTCACCGAGGACCAGCCGATCAGGACGGGCATGCAGCCGGCGATGCCGCCCCAGACGATGTTCTGCGAGGTGCGCCGCTTGAGCCCGAGCGTGTAGACGAACACGTAGAACAGCAGCGCGCCGAGCGCCAGCCAGGCCGACAGCCAGTTGACCCCGAAGCCCAGCAGAAGCGTCGAGACGACGGCGAGGACGATGCCGAACACCAGCGCCTCGCGCGGCGACACCATCCCGGTGACGATCGGACGCCGCTCGGTGCGCGACATGACCGCGTCGATGTCGCGGTCGATGTACATGTTGAGGGCGTTGGCGCCGCCGGCCGAGAGGTAGCCGCCGACGACGACCTTCAGCACCAACAGCATGTTCGGCACGCCCTGCTGGGCCAGGAACATCACCGGCACGGTGCTCATCAGCAGCAGCTCGATGATCCGCGGCTTGGTCAATGCGACGAACGCGCCGACACGGGCCCCGAACGGCCGGTGCGCAGGAGTCGCCCCGGTGACCCCGGCGGGACGGGTTTCGACGGCGGTCACTAACACCCCAACTGAAGATGAATCTTCGCAGGCGTCCACAGGAACGAAGGGTCCCGAATCGTCCGCTCTGCGCGTACCACGACACCATAGACGTTCCATATATCCCATCCGGCTCCGGGGTCCCCCGGCGAGGCGGAACGCACACCCCCGGGTGAACCGCCCGGGCGGGGCCGTCGAGCGCCTCCGGCGGGTCCGCTAGCCCGTCCTGACCACCTGGGCGGCGCGACGGCGCGAACCGGGAGAGTCTGGGACAAATCCATCCGCACCGCTCCAGTGGGAATCTGCATGCGGAATTGCCGGTTGTCCCAGCACGGAGGGTGAGCCGCACCCCGGACGGTAGGCTCGCGGACAGAAGCGGGATCTACCCTCCGTGACCGGCACCACCCAGCGTCGGGACCACAGCGCCGTGGCCGACCCGGTCCCCATTCACGGGGTCACTCTTCACAATGGAAGGAGCCCTGAGACAGGGTGAGCACTGCGCCGACGAACGCATTCGAGTGGACCGATCTGGATGAGCGCACCGTTGACACGGCGCGCGTCCTGGCCATGGACGCTGTCCAGAAGGTCGGTAACGGACACCCCGGGACGGCCATGTCGCTGGCCCCGGCCGCGTACCTGATCTTCCAGCGGTTCCTGCGCCACGACCCGACCGACCCGTCCTGGGTCGGACGCGACCGCTTCGTCCTCTCCCCCGGCCACACCAGCCTGACGCTCTACACCCAGCTCTACCTCTCCGGCTACGGCCTGGAGCTGGACGACCTGAAGGCCTTCCGCGTCGCGGGCAGCCGTACCCCCGGCCACCCCGAGCACGGCCACACCGCGGGTGTGGAGACCACCACCGGCCCGCTGGGCCAGGGCATCGCCAACGCGGTCGGCATGGCGATGGCCGCCCGCTACGAGCGCGGCCTGTTCGACCCGGAGGCCCCGGCCGGCGAGTCCCCCTTCGACCACACGGTCTGGGCGATCGTCTCCGACGGCGACCTGGAGGAGGGCATCTCCGCCGAGGCCTCGTCGCTGGCGGGCCACCAGAAGCTGGGCAACCTGGTCGCCGTCTACGACGACAACCACATCTCGATCGAGGGCGACACCGAGACCGCCTTCTCCGAGGACGTCCTCAAGCGCTACGAGGCGTACGGCTGGCACGTCCAGCGCGTCACCCCGAAGTCCAACGGCGACATCGACGTGGCCGCCCTGGCCGAGGCGCTGGCCGCGGCCAAGGCCGAGACCTCCCGCCCGTCGATGATCGCGATGCGGACGATCATCGCCTGGCCGGCCCCGGACGCCCAGAACACCGCCAAGGCCCACGGCTCCGCGCTCGGCGCCGCCGAGATCGCCGCCACCAAGAAGGTCCTGGGCTTCGACCCGGAGAAGACCTTCGAGGTCAGCGACCAGGTCATCGGGCACGCCCGCCAGGTCATCAAGCGCGGCAAGGCCGCCCGCGACCAGTGGCAGCAGGGCTTCGAGGCCTGGCGCGCCGCCAACCCGCACCGCGCGGCCGAGTTCGACCGCATCGAGGCCGGCGAGCTGCCCGAGGGCTGGAAGAAGGCCGTCCCGTCCTTCCCGGCCGGCAAGGACGTCGCCACCCGCAAGGCCTCCGGCGACACCCTCAAGGCGATCGGCGCGGTGATCCCGGAGCTGTGGGGCGGCTCGGCCGACCTCGCCGAGTCCAACCTCACCACCATCGACGAGGACAGCTCCTTCCTGCCCGAGGGCAACCCGCTGAAGTCGGCGAGCCCGTACGGCCGGACGATCCACTTCGGCATCCGCGAGCACGCCATGGGCTCGACCATGAACGGCATCGCCCTGCACGGGAAGACCCGGGTCTACGGCGGCACCTTCCTGGTCTTCGCCGACTACATGCGCCCGGCCGTCCGCCTGGCCGCGCTGATGAAGCTGCCGGTCACCTACGTCTGGACGCACGACTCGATCGGCCTCGGCGAGGACGGCCCGACCCACCAGCCGGTCGAGCACATGGCCTCGCTGCGCGCCATCCCGGGCCTGGCCATGGTCCGCCCGGCCGACGCCAACGAGACCGCCGTCGCCTGGCGCACCATCGTCGAGCGCCACACCAGCCACCCCGGCCCGGTCGGCCTGGCGCTGACCCGCCAGGGCGTCCCGACCTTCGACCGCGAGGTCTTCGGCTCCGCCGAGGGCACCGCGAAGGGCGGCTACATCCTGGCCGAGGCCTCCACCGGCGACCCGCAGGTGATCCTGCTCGGCACCGGCTCCGAGGTCCAGCTGGCCGTCCAGGCCCGCGAGGCGCTGGAGGCCGAGGGCATCGCCACCCGGGTGGTCTCGCTGCCGTCCTTCGAGTGGTTCCAGGAGCAGGACCAGGCCTACCGCGACAGCGTGCTGCCGCCGTCGGTCAAGGCCCGCGTCTCGGTCGAGGCCGGCATCGCCCAGGGCTGGCGCGAGCTGGTCGGCGACCACGGCCGGATCGTCTCGCTGGAGCACTTCGGCGCCTCCGCCGACTACAAGGTGCTGTTCGAGGAGTTCGGCATCACCACCGAGCGCGTGGTGGCCGAGGCCCACAACGCCCTGCGCTCCCTCGAGGCCGTCAACCGCTAGCGGCCCCCGGGCCGCGTGCCCGCCCGCACGCGGGCACGCGGCCCCCTCCCGACCACCCCACGAAGCAAGAACAAGGGACTGAAGCACCATGACTGACGCACTGAAGCGCCTCAGCGACGAAGGCGTTGCGATCTGGCTGGACGACCTCAGCCGCAAGCGGCTGAACTCCGGCAACCTGGCCGAACTGGTGCAGAACAAGCACGTGGTGGGCGTGACCACCAACCCGACCATCTTCCAGAAGGCCATCGCCGGCTCCGGCGACGACTCCTACGACGGCCAGCTGCGCGACCTCGCCGTCCGCAAGGTCACCACCGACGAGGCGATCCGCATGATCACCACCTCGGACGTGCGCGACGCGGCCGACGTGCTGCGCCCGGTCTACGACGCCTCCAACGGCCGCGACGGCCGGGTCTCCATCGAGGTCGACCCGCGCCTGGCGCACGAGACCGCCACCACCGTGGCCGAGGCCAAGCAGCTGTGGTGGCTGGTCGACCGCCCGAACGTCTTCATCAAGATCCCCGCCACCAAGGCCGGCCTGCCCGCGATCGCCGAGGTCATCGGCAAGGGCATCAGCGTCAACGTCACGCTGATCTTCTCGCTGGAGCGCTACAAGGCCGTCATCGACGCCTACCTGACCGGCCTGGAGACCGCCAAGGCCAAGGGCCTGGACCTCTCCCAGATCGAGTCGGTCGCCTCCTTCTTCGTCTCCCGCGTGGACACCGAGATCGACAAGCGCCTGGACAAGATCGGCGGCGAGGCGAAGGACCTGCGCTCCAAGGCCGCACTGGCCAACGCCCGCCTCGCCTACCAGGCGTACGAGGAGGTCTTCGGCAGCGTCGACGGCAAGACCTCCGGCACTGCCCGCTGGGCCGCCCTGGAGGCCGCCGGCGCCAAGCCGCAGCGCCCGCTGTGGGCCTCCACCGGCGTCAAGGACCCGGCCCTGCCGGACACCCTGTACGTCACCGAGCTGGTCGCCCCCGGCACCGTCAACACGATGCCCGAGGCCACCCTGGAGGCCACCGGCGACCACGGCGTGGTCACCGGCAACACGATCGTCCCCAACTACGCCGACGCCAAGGCCGTGCTGGACGCGATCGCCGCCGCCGGCGTGGACTACGACGACGTCGTCCAGCTCCTGGAGGACGAGGGCGTCGAGAAGTTCGAGCAGTCCTGGAACGAGCTGCTCGACACCGTCACCGCCTCGCTCGCCTCCTTCGCCGACGAGAAGTGACCCCTGCTCACAGCCAGCGCACGAAAGCGGAGCCCATCAAGTGAGCACTGATTTCCCCGAGTTGACTCCGGAATCGGACGCGGACGACCTCCCGCCCGCCCCCGTCAACCCGCTTCGTGACCCCTCCGACCGACGGCTCCCGCGCATCGCGGGGCCGTCCGGTCTGGTCATCTTCGGGGTCACCGGCGACCTGTCCCGCAAGAAGCTGATGCCGGCCATCTACGACCTGGCCAACCGCGGTCTGCTTCCGCCGGGCTTCTCCCTCGTCGGCTTCGCCCGCCGCGAGTGGGACGACGAGGACTTCGCCAAGGAGGTCCACGACGCCGTCCGGGACCACGCCCGCACCCCGTTCCGGGAGGAGGTCTGGCAGCAGCTCGCCAAGGGCATGCGGTTCGTCCACGGAACCTTCGACGACGACGAGGCCTTCGACAAGCTGCGCGAGACCATCGAGGAGCTGGACAAGGCCCAGGGCACCGGCGGCAACTTCGCCTTCTACCTGTCCGTCCCGCCGAAGTTCTTCCCCACCGTCGTCCAGCAGCTCAAGAAGCACGGCCTGGCCGACCCGCCGCAGGGCTCCTGGCGCCGCGCGGTCATCGAGAAGCCCTTCGGCCACGACCTGGAGAGCGCTCAGGAGCTCAACAAGGTCGTCCACGAGGTCTTCCCCCGGGACGAGGTCTTCCGGATCGACCACTACCTGGGCAAGGAGACGGTCCAGAACATCCTGGCGCTGCGCTTCGCCAACCAGATGTTCGAGCCGATCTGGAACCGGTCGTACGTCGACCACGTGCAGATCACCATGGCCGAGGACATCGGCATCGGCGGCCGGGCCGGCTACTACGACGGCATCGGCTCCGCCCGTGACGTGATCCAGAACCACCTGCTCCAGCTGATGGCGCTCACCGCCATCGAGGAGCCCGCCTCCTTCCACCCGAAGGCGCTGGTGGCCGAGAAGCTCAAGGTGCTCAGCGCCGTCAAGCTCCCGGCCGACCTCGGCCGGCACACCGTGCGCGGCCAGTACGCGGCCGGCTGGCAGGGCGGCGAGGAGGTCGTCGGCTACCTGGACGAGGACGGCATCGACCCCGACTCCAAGACCGACACCTACGCGGCCATCAAGCTGGAGATCAACAACCGCCGCTGGGCGGGCGTCCCGTTCTACCTGCGCACCGGCAAGCGCCTGGGCCGCCGGGTCACCGAGATCGCGGTCGTCTTCCAGCGCGCCCCATACCTGCCCTTCGACTCCTACGCGACCGAGGAGCTGGGGCAGAACGCCCTGGTCATCCGGGTCCAGCCGGACGAGGGCGTGACGGTGCGGTTCGGCTCCAAGGTGCCGGGCACCTCCTTCGAGGTGCGGGACGTCACGATGGACTTCGCCTACGGCGAGTCCTTCACCGAGTCCAGCCCGGAGGCGTACGAGCGGCTCATCCTCGACGTGCTGCTCGGCGACGCCAACCTGTTCCCGCGCCACCAGGAGGTCGAGCTCTCCTGGCAGATCCTCGACCCGATCGAGAAGTACTGGGACACCCACGGCAAGCCCGCCCAGTACGCGGCGGGGACCTGGGGTCCCGTCGAGGCGGACGAGATGCTCGCACGAGACGGCAGGAGCTGGCGCCGGCCATGAAGATCGACCTCACCAACACGACGTCCAGCAAGATCAACGCCGCGCTGATGGAGGCGCGCCGGGCCCGCGGCTCGGGCGCCGCCGGCATGGTGCTCACCCTGGTGATCGTGACCGACGAGGGCAGCGCCTACGACGCCCTCAAGGCCGCCAACGACGCCTCCCGCGAGCACCCGATGCGCACCCTCGCGGTGATCAAGCGCGCCGGGCGCTCGCCCCGGGCCCGCGCCGAGACCCGGCTGGACGCCGAGATCCTGGTCGGCTCGGACGCCGGCTCCGGCGAGACGGTCGTCCTGCGGATGCACGGCGAACTCGCCGCGCACGCCCAGTCGGTGGTCCTGCCGCTGCTGCTGCCGGACGCCCCGACCGTGGTCTGGTGGCCGGACAACGCTCCGCACCACCCGGCGCAGGACCCGCTGGGCTCGATCGCCCAGCGCCGGATCACCGACGCCGTCACCGCCGAGTCCCCGGTCGGCCAGCTCGCCCAGCGCGCGCAGAGCTACACCCCGGGCGACACCGACCTGGCCTGGACCCGGGTCACCGGCTGGCGCTCGATGCTGGCCGCCGCGCTGGACCAGCGGCCGTCCACGATCGTCTCCGCGGTGGTCGAGGGCGAGTCCTACAACCCCAGCGTCGAGTTGCTCGGCCTCTGGCTGACCAACCGGCTCCAGGTGCCCGTCGAGCGGGTCGTCACCAACGGCCCCGGCATCACCGCGGTGCACCTGCGCACCAAGGACGGGGACATCACCCTGGACCGCCCGGACGGCCTGCTGGGCACGCTCTCCATGCCCGGCTCGCCGGACCGCCAGGTGGCGCTCAAGCGGCGCGAGACCTCGGAGCTGATCGCCGAGGAGCTGCGCCGCCTGGACCCGGACGACATCTACGCGACGGCCGTGCGCACGCCCGTCGACCGGCTGCACGAGCCGTCCAACGCCGAGACCGCGGCGGCCGAGCAGGTCGCCCGCGAGGTCGCGGAGGAGGCCGTCGAGGAGGCCGCCGAGGCGGCCGTGGAGCAGGCCGTGGCCAACCCCGAGCGGGTGACCGCCGGGACGGCGGAGAAGAAGCCCGCCCGCAAGGCCGCCGGCAAGCGCACCGGCAAGGACGGCGCATGACCAACGCGACCCCGCAGCTGGTCGTCCACCGGGACAAGGAGCTGATGGCCCAGGCGGCCGCGGCCCGGCTGATCACCCGGATCGTGGACGCCCAGGCCGCCCGCGGCAGCGCCTCGGTGGTGCTCACCGGCGGGCGCAACGGCAACGCCCTGCTGGCCGCGATCGCCGCCTCCCCGGCGCGCGACGCGGTCGACTGGGGCCGGCTGGACCTCTGGTGGGGCGACGAGCGCTTCCTGCCCGCCGCCGACCCGGAGCGCAACGCCGTCCAGGCCCGCGCCGAGCTGCTGGACGCCGTCCCGCTCGACCCGGCGCGGGTGCACGAGATGCCCGCCTCGGACGGCGTGGACGGCTCGGACGTGGAGGCCGCCGCCGCCCGCTACGCCGAGGAGCTGGCGAAGGCGGCCGGGCCGGGCGACCGGCTCGGCGTCCCGGCCTTCGACGTGCTGCTGCTCGGCGTCGGCCCGGACACCCACGTCGCCTCGCTCTTCCCCGAGCACCCGGGCGTCCGGGAGACCGAGCTGACCGTGGTCGGCGTGCGCGGGGCCCCCAAGCCCCCGCCGACCCGGGTCTCGCTCACCCTCCCGGCGATCCGCACCGCCCGCGAGGTCTGGCTGCTGGCCGCCGGCGAGGACAAGGCGGGCGCGGTCGCGCTGGCCCTGTCCGGCCCCGGCGAGCTCCAGGCGCCCGCCTCCGGCGCGTACGGCCGCAGCCGCACCCTGTGGCTGCTGGACCGCGCCGCCGCGGAGCGGATCCCGCCGCAGCTCTACCCGCCGGCCTCGGCCTGACCGGATCCGGCAACGCCGAAGGGCGCCACCGTCACCGACGGGGGCGCCCTTCGCGCTGTTCTGTCCGGACCGCTGCGTTCCGCTCCGGCGCTCCGCTCAGATCTCGCCGCGGAGCTTCGCCAGCGCCTCGGCCAGGATCGCCTCGCCGTCGGCGTCGGTGCGCCGCTCGCGGACGTAGGCGAGGTGGGTCTTGTACGGCTCGTTGCGCGAGGGCGCCGGCGGGTTGTGCTGGTCCTGGCCGGCCGGGAAGCCGCAGCGCGGGCAGTCCCAGGTGTCCGGGATCGCCGCTTCGGCCGCGAAGCTGGGACGGGTCTCGTGCTTGTTCGCGCACCAGAAGGAGATCCGGTTGCGCGGGGCGGACTCGCCGCGCTCCGCCTCGCCCATCGGGCCGGCCCCGACCCTGCTGCCACGGATGGCATTGCCACTTGCCACGGTCTGACTCCCTGCGTACTGGTGCGCCGACCCGCCGCGGTGCGCGTCGGTGGCGAAAGTCGTCCTAGTGTAAGCAGGAGTTAAGCCTCCGCCACCACCGCCTCCGCACCCGACCGTCCCAGGATAGGCGCTCGGGCGACGGGGCGTCAGGGTTACGTCAGACCGAGGACTTCATCAGCAGGCCGAGGACGATGATGGAGGCGAACCAGCCCAGGCCGACCACGATGGTGATGCGGTCCAGGTTGCGCTCGGCCACCGCCGAACCGCCGCCGGTGGACATCGAGCCACCGCCGAACATGTCGGACAGGCCGCCGCCCTTCCCCTTGTGCAGCAGCACCAGAAGGATCATCAGCAGACTGAAGATGATCAGGGCAATCGAGAACCCGAGAACCACGACGGGACCAACTCTCTCGTATCTTCGGCGAAGGGGCCGGGCCGCGTACGGCGGTCCGGCCCCAAAGCCTACGTTGCTGCGGCGGCGTTAGCCTACTGCCTGCTCACGGTAGCGCACGATCTTGACGAACTCGTCGGCGTCCAGCGAGGCACCGCCGACCAGGCCGCCGTCGATGTCGGGCTTGGCCATCAGGCCGGCCGCGCTCGACGACTTCACCGAACCGCCGTACAGCACCCGGACCTTGCCGGCCAGCTCGGCGTCGTACAGCTCGGCGATCCGCCCGCGGATGGCGGCGCAGACCTCCTGCGCGTCCTCCGGGGTGGCCACCTCGCCGGTGCCGATCGCCCAGACCGGCTCGTAGGCGACCACGATCGACTCGGCCTGGTGGGCCGGGACGTCGGCCAGGCCGCCGTCCAGCTGGGCCAGGGTGTACTCGACGTGGGTGCCGGCCTTGCGGATCTCCAGCGGCTCGCCGACGCACAGGATCGGGGTGACCCCGGCGCGGTAGGCGGCCTTCACCTTGGCGTTGACGATCTCCTCGTTCTCGCCGTGGTACTGGCGGCGCTCGGAGTGGCCGATCACCGCGTAGGTGCACTGGAGCTTGGCCAGCATCGGGCCGGAGACCTCGCCGGTGTAGGCCCCGCCGTCGTGCTGCGAGATGTCCTGCGAGCCGTACTTGATCTTCAGCTTGTCGCCGAAGACCAGGGTCTGCACCGAGCGCAGGTCGGTGAACGGCACCAGGACGGCGACCTCGACGGCCGCGTAGTCCTTGTCGGCCAGCGCGAAGGCCAGCTTCTGGGTGTGCTGGATGGCCTCAAGGTGGTTGAGGTTCATCTTCCAGTTGCCCGCCATCAGCGGGAGACGGTCGGTCATGTGCTGTCAGTCCTCCAGAGCGGCGAGACCGGGGAGGGTCTTGCCCTCCAGGTACTCGAGGCTGGCGCCGCCGCCGGTCGAAATGTGCCCGAACTTCGTCTCGTCGAAGCCCAGGATGCGGACGGCCGCGGCGGAGTCGCCGCCACCGACCACGGTGAACGCGTCGCTGTCGAGCAGGGCCTGCGCGACGGCCTTGGTGCCGTTCGCGTAGTCCGGGTGCTCGAAGACGCCCATCGGGCCGTTCCAGAACACGGTGCCCGCGTCGGCCAGCTTGGCCGCGTACAGCTCGCGGGTCCCGGGGCCGATGTCCAGGCCCTCCTGGTCGGCCGGGATGGCGTCCGCGGCGACGGTCGAGGGGTTCGCCGGAGCCTTGGTCTTGAGGTCCGGGAACTCGGCGGAGACCAGGACGTCGACCGGCAGCACGAACTCGACGCCGCGCGCCTCGGCCCGGGCCAGGTACTCCAGGACGGTCGGGATCTGGTCGGCCTGGAGCAGCGAGATGCCGACCTCGTGGCCCTTGGCCTTGAGGAAGGTGTACGCCATACCGCCGCCGATCAGGATCCGGTCGGCCTTCTCCAGCAGGTTGTCGATCACGCCGAGCTTGTCGGAGACCTTGGCGCCGCCGAGCACCACCACGTACGGGCGGGCCACGTCCTCGGTGAGCTTCTTCAGCACGCCGACCTCGGTGGCGATCAGGTCGCCCGCGGCGTGCGGCAGCAGGGCCGGCAGGTCGAAGACCGAGGCGTGCTTGCGGTGCACGGCGCCGAAGCCGTCGCCCACGTACAGGTCGGCCAGCGCGGCCAGCTGCTCGGCGAAGGCCTTGCGCTCGGCGTCGTCCTTGCTGGTCTCGCCCGCGTTGAAGCGCAGGTTCTCCAGCAGCGCGACCTCGCCGTCCGCCAGCGCGGCGACGGTGGCCGCGGCGCTGTCACCGACGGTGTCGGTGGCGAAGGCGACGCCCTTGCCGAGGATCTCGCCGAGGCGCTCGGCCGCCGGGGCGAGCGAGAACTGCGGGTCCGGCGCGCCCTTGGGACGGCCGAGGTGCGAGGCGACGACCACCTTCGCGCCGGCCGCGGCCAGCTTGGCGATGGTCGGCGCGACGGCGCGGATGCGGCCGTCGTCGGTGATCGTGCGGCCGTCCAGCGGCACGTTCAGGTCGGCGCGCACGAAGACGCGCTTGCCTTCGACACCGGCTTCGATGAGCTCTTCGATGGTCTTCACGGGGATTCGGATTCTCCTGGGGAGATGGTTGATGCGCAGTGAGGCGGCACGGCGCAGGGGCCGCCTGAGAAGTCCTTGAGCGCGGAACGAGGGCCCGGTCGGCACCGTACGCCGACCAGGCCCTCGCCCCTACATCACGTCAGCTCCCGCGAGGTCAGAGCTGCCCGCCGACGAGGCCGACCAGGTCGACCACGCGGTTCGAGTAGCCCCACTCGTTGTCGTACCAGCCGAGCACCTTGACCTGGTTGCCCTGGACCATGGTCAGCTGCGAGTCGAAGATGCAGGAGTGCGGGTCGTTCACGATGTCCGAGGAGACGATCGGGTCCTCGGTGTAGGCCAGGATGCCCTTGAGCGGGCCCTCCTGGGCGGCCTTCTGGAAGGCCGCGTTGACCTCGTCCTTGGTGACCTCGCGCTCGAGGGTCACGACCAGGTCGGTGATGGAGCCGGTCGGGACCGGGACGCGCAGCGAGGTGCCGTCCAGCTTGCCCTTCAGCTCCGGCAGGACCAGGGCGGTCGCCTTGGCGGCACCGGTCGAGGTCGGGATGATGTTCTGCGAGGCCGCACGAGCACGGCGCAGGTCCTTGTGCGGGAAGTCCAGGGTCACCTGGTCGTTGGTGAACGCGTGGACGGTGGTCATCAGACCCTTGACGATGCCGAAGCTCTCGTTCAGGACCTTCGCCATCGGCGCCACGCAGTTGGTGGTGCACGAGGCGTTGGAGATGACGTGGTGGTTGGCGGCGTCGTACTTCTCGTCGTTGACACCCAGGACGATGGTGACGTCCTCGTCGGTGGCGGGCGCCGAGATGATGACCTTCTTCGCGCCGGCGGCGAGGTGCTTCTTCGCGGCCTCGGCCTTGGTGAAGATGCCGGTGGACTCGACGACGATGTCGGCGCCCAGGGCGGCCCACGGGAGGTTCGCGGGGTCACGCTCGGCGGTCACCTTGAAGGTGTGGCCGTCGACGGTGATGCTGTCCTCGGTGTGCGAGACCTCGGCCTGGAGGGTGCCCAGGGTGGTGTCGTACTTGAGCAGGTGAGCCAGGGTCTTCGTGTCGGTGAGGTCGTTGACACCGACGATCTCGATGTCCGCGCCCTGAGCCTTGACCGCGCGGAAGAAGTTGCGGCCGATGCGGCCGAAGCCGTTGATGCCTACCCGGATCGTCACGAACCGATCTCCTCGTTAGGTACGCCGGGCGCGAGGCCCGGCGGGGGTGAGATTTGGGAAGTCCCCGACCGCCTACGACCCTACCCCTCCGGGGCCTGGGACGGCACATCGCGCCGCCTGGTGAGACCGGGCGTGGCGTGCCCCAAACCCCATTTCAGGCCGTCCGGCCCTGGCCCGCCGGGCAGTTGGTCCCAGCTCAGTGGTCTCTACCAATTCGGGAGTGTCGCGGCTGTCCGGAAACGACCGCGGCCGGCGCCCGGGGGTCCGGGCACCGGCCTTCGTGATCACGGGGTGTGACCGTGGGCGTCAGTTCATCGCCATCTCGTCGGTGAGGCTCGCCTCGGTGCTGGGCAGGCCCAGCTCGGAGGCCCGCTTGTCGGCCATCGCCAGCAGGCGGCGGATCCGGCCGGCCACCGCGTCCTTGGTCAGCGGCGGGTCGGCGAGCGCGCCCAGCTCCTCCAGCGAGGCCTGCTTGTGCTGCATCCGCAGCTGGCCGGCCGCGGCCAGGTGCTCGGGCACCTCGTCGCCGAGGATCTCCAGCGCGCGGGCCACCCGGGCGCCGGCCGCCACCGCGGCGCGGGCCGAGCGGCGCAGGTTGGCGTCGTCGAAGTTGGCCAGCCGGTTGGCGGTGGCGCGCACCTCGCGCCGCATCCGGCGCTCCTCCCAGGCGAGCACCGACTCGTGCGCGCCGAGCCGGGTCAGCAGGGCGCCGATCGCGTCGCCGTCGCGGATCACCACCCGGTCCACGCCGCGCACCTCGCGGGCCTTGGCCGGGATGCCGAGCCGGCGGGCGGCGCCGACCAGGGCGAGGGCGGCCTCGGAGCCGGGGCAGGTGATCTCCAGCGAGGAGGAGCGGCCCGGCTCGGTGAGCGAGCCGTGCGCCAGGAAGGCCCCGCGCCAGGCCGCCTCGGCGTCGCAGGTGGCCCCGGAGACGACTGCCGGGGGCAGGCCCCGGATCGGGCGTCCGCGGCCGTCCACGAGCCCGGTCTGGCGCGCGAGCAGCTCGCCGTCCTTGACGACCCTGACCACGAAGCGGCTGCCTCGGCGCAGCCCGCCGGGGGCCATCACCACCAGGTCGGAGGAGTGCCCGAAGATCTCCAGCAGGTCCTTGCGCAGCCGCCGTGCCGCCGCTCCGGTGTCGAGCTCCGCCTCGATCACGATGCGACCGCTCACGATGTGCAGCCCGCCCGCGAACCGCAGGATCGCCGACACCTCCGCCTTGCGACAGCAGGCCCGGGTGACCGGGAGCCGGCTGATCTCGTCCTTCACCGCTGGAGTCATCGCCATGGCCCGATCCTTCCATGTGTCCGGAAAATCCGGTCGTACGCTGCCGCCAACAGCTCGGGGTCGTGTCGCGGCGTCCCGTCGGTGCGGGCCACCGAGCCGAGCACCAGAGCCGCGCCCATCCGCTCGGCGGCCTTCGCCAGGCCGTCCAGGTCGGCCTGGCCGAAGGCCCCGCCGGTGACAGCGCGCTCGTCCACCAGGATCGCATCCACCGCGAGGTTCGGAGCGTGGTCGGCGATGACCTCCAGGTGGCGCTGCGGGGTGAAGCCCTCGGTCTCCCCGGGCTGGGGGGCCAGGTTCAGGGTGAGCAGGCGGCGGGCGCGGGTCTCGGTGAGCGCCGCGGCCAGCTCGGGCACCAGCAGGTGCGGCAGCACGCTGGTGAACCAGGAGCCGGGGCCGAGCACCACCCAGTCCGCCTCCCGGACGGCGGTGACCGCCTCCGGGACGGCGGGCGGCTCGTCCGGCAGCAGCCGGATCGACTGCACGGTGCCCGGGGTGACCGCGACGTCGGCCTGGCCGCGGACGGCCGTGACCTCGCCGGGGCGCGCCGGGTCGTGGCCGCGGACGGTCGCCTCGATGTCCAGCGGCACCGCCGACATCGGCAGCACCCGGCCCTGCACGTTGAGCAGCCGGCCGACCCAGTCCAGCGCCGCGACCGGGTCGCCCAGCTTCTCCCAGAGCGCCACGATCAGCAGGTTGCCGACGGCGTGGCCGCCGAGCTCGCCGTTGCCGGTGAAGCGCTGCTGGATCACCTCGGACCAGGTGCGGCCCCAGTCGTCGTCCCCGCACAGTGCGGCCAGCGCCTTGCGCAGGTCGCCCGGGGGCAGCACGCCCAGCTCCTCGCGCAGCCGGCCGCTGGAGCCGCCGTCGTCGGCGACGGTGACCACGGCGGTGAGGTCGCTGGTGAGCCGGCGCAGTGCGGACAGCGAGGCCGACAGGCCCTGCCCGCCGCCGAGCGCGGTGATCCTCGGGGCCGGGTTGGCGCGGGCGGGACTGCTGCGCGGACGGCCCGGCGCCGTGGGCCGGGCCGGGCTGCCCGCCCGGTCACCGGTCCTGCTCTGCGGCTGCCGCCCGGGCACGTATCCCGCCACACTCACCTCGCGTTCCTCGGCCCGCCGACCACTCCGCCGGCGGGCCCGGCAGGGCGGCGGCGGTTACTCCCGTCCCATGTCACGGTGGACGAGCACCGTCTCGACTCCGTCGGCGATGAGACGCTTGGTCAGACGCTCGGACATGGCGACGCTTCGGTGCTTGCCACCGGTGCAGCCTACGGCAAGCGTCATGTAGCGCTTCCCCTCGCGGCGGTATCCCTCGGTGATGATGCGCAGCAGCTGGGCGTAGCCGTCCAGGAACTCGTTGGCTCCGGGCTGCTGGAAGACGTAGCCGGCGACGTCCGCGTCGGTGCCGGTACGGGCCCGCAGTTCGGGCACCCAGTGCGGGTTGGGCAGGAAGCGGCAGTCCACCACGAGGTCGGCGTCGACCGGCAGGCCGTACTTGAAGCCGAAGGACATCACGGTGGCGCGCAGCTCGGGCTCGTCGTGGTCGGCGAACTGGGCGTCCAGCTTGGCGCGCAGCTGGTGCACGTTGAGGTTGGAGGTGTCGATCACCAGGTCGGCCTCGCCGCGCAGGTCGCGCAGCAGGTCGCGCTCCAGGGCGATGCCGTCCACGATCCGGCCGTCGGCCTGCAGCGGGTGCGGGCGGCGGACGCTCTCGAAGCGGCGCACCAGCGCCTCGTCGGAGGAGTCCAGGAAGACGACCCGCAGCCGGACGCCGCGCTTCTCCAGCTCGTCCAGCGAGGTGAGCAGGTCGTCGAAGAACTGCCGGCCGCGGACGTCCACGACCACGCCGATCCGGGCGACGTTGCCCTGGGAACGGGCGCCCAGGTCGACCATGGTCGGGATCAGGGCCGGCGGCAGGTTGTCCACCACGAACCAGCCGAGGTCCTCCAGGCACTTGGCGGCGGTGGAGCGGCCGGCTCCGGACATACCGGAGATGATCACCAGCTCCGGCGCGTTCTCGGCCACGTCTGACACGGTCACTTCGGTTCCCCGCTCTCGGTCTTTCTGCTGGGGAGTACGCGTACGGCTCGGCCGCCCTTCCCCGGCCCGGGCAGGCGGGCGGGGCCGGGGCACACCGGCTGACGGGCGGCGTCGGCCGTCATGGCGTCTCCTGGGATGGTGCGGTCTGGGGTGCTGCGGCCACCGGCCCGGCGGCCTGCTCGGCCCCGTCCTCGATGATCTCGCCGGTCGCGGTGTTGACCGCGGGTGCGGCGGGTGTACGGGACGACAACGCCTCCGCAACAGTCTGCGCGGTGCGGCGTCCGATGCCGGGTACCTCGCAGAGCTCGTCCACGGTGGCGGCCCGGAGCTTCTTCAGCGAACCGAAGTGCTTGAGCAGCGCCCGGCGGCGAGTCTCGCCGAGGCCCGGGACGGAGTCCAGTTCCCCGGCGGTGAGTCGCTTGGAACGCTTGTTGCGCTGATAGCTGATCGCGAAGCGGTGCGCCTCGTCGCGGACCCGCTGGAGCAGGTAGAGGCCCTCGCTGGAGCGGGGCAGCACCACCGGGTCGTCCTCGCCGGGCAGCCAGACCTCCTCCAGGCGCTTGGCCAGGCCGCACAGCGCGACGTCGTCGATGCCGAGTTCGTCCAGGGCGCGCCTGGCGGCGGCGACCTGCGGCTGGCCGCCGTCGACGACCAGCAGCTGGGGCGGGTAGGCGAAGCGCTTGGGGCGGCCCTCCTCGTCCCGGGTGCCGCCGGCGCCGGTGTCGGGGTCGTCCTCCTCGGGGACGGCCCACTCGCCGGTCTGCTCGCGCTCCTGGAGGTAGCGGCGGAAGCGGCGACTGATCACCTCGTGCATCGAGCGGACGTCGTCCTGGCCCTCGAAGCCCCTGATCTGGAAGCGCCGGTACTCGCTCTTGCGGGCCAGGCCGTCCTCGAAGACGACCATCGAGGCGACCACGTCCTCGCCCTGGAGGTGGGAGATGTCGTAGCACTCGATGCGCAGCGGGACGGAGTCCAGCTCCAGCGCGTCGGCGATCTCCTGGAGGGCGCGGCTGCGGGTGGTGAGGTCGGAGGCGCGCTTGGTCTTGTGCAGCGCCAGCGCCTGCTGGGCGTTGCGCTGCACGGTGGCCATCAGGTCCTTCTTGTCCCCGCGCTGGGGCACGCGCAGGTCGACCTGGCTGCCGCGCAGGCCGCCGAGCCACTCGCGGACCGGCTCCGCCGGCTCCGGCAGGGCGGGGACGAGCACCTCGCGCGGGACGGACTCGCCGCCGCCGTAGAGCTGCTGGAGGGCGTGCTCGACCAGGCCGGCGGTGTCGACGTCCTCGACCTTGTCGGTGACCCAGCCGCGCTGGCCGCGCACCCGGCCGCCGCGGACGTGGAAGATCTGCACGGCGGCCTCGAGTTCGTCCTCGGCCAGGGCCAGCAGGTCGGCGTCGGTGGCGTCCGCGAGCACGATGGCGTTCTTCTCCATCGCACGCTTGAGGGCGCCGATGTCGTCCCGCAGCCGGGCCGCCTTCTCGTACTCCAGCTCGGCGGCGGCCTCCTGCATCTCGTCTTCCAGCCGGCGCAGGTAGTTGCCGGTGCGCCCGGCCATGAAGTCGCAGAAGTCCTCGGCCAGCGCGCGGTGTTCGTCCGCCGAGACCTTGCCGACGCAGGGCGCGGCGCACTTGCCGATGTAGCCGAGCAGGCAGGGCCGGCCGACCTGGCGGGCGCGCTTGAAGACGCCGTTGGAGCAGGTGCGGACGGGGAAGACGCGCAGCAGCAGGTCGACCGTCTCGCGGATCGCCCAGGCGTGCCCGTACGGGCCGAAGTAGCGCACGCCCTTCTTGTGCGCCCCGCGCATCACCTGGACCCGCGGGTACTCCTCGTTCAGGGTGACGGCGAGTTCCGGATAGCTCTTGTCGTCGCGGTACTTGACGTTGAACCGCGGGTCGTACTCCTTGATCCAGGAGTACTCCAGCTGGAGCGCCTCGACCTCGGTGGCGACCACCGTCCACTCCACCGAGGCGGCGGTGGTGACCATGGTCGCGGTGCGCGGGTGCAGGCCGGCCAGGTCCTGGAAGTAGGACGACAGGCGCGGCCGCAGGCTCTTGGCCTTGCCGACGTAGATGACCCGGCCGTGGGCGTCGCGGAACTTGTAGACGCCGGGGGAGGTCGGGATCGCACCGGGCGCCGGGCGGTAGGTGCTCGGGTCAGCCATGGGTCCACCGTACCGAGTGGGGCCGGGGCCGCGGGGCGGAGATCGTCAGGGGGGACCGTGGCGGTCGGGAGGCGCTCAACTCGGTCAGCTCGGGGTCACCTTGAGGTTGCCGGCCTCGACCGTGACGGTGTAGGCGGGCAGCGGGGAGGAGGCCGGTCCGTCCTGCACGGCGCCGTCGGTGACGGCGAACCGGCTGCCGTGGCAGGGGCACTGGATCTGGTTGTTCTTGACCTGGTCCACGAGGCAGCCGGCGTGGGTGCACCGGGCGTTGAACGCCTTGTACTGGCCGGCGGTGGGCTGGGTCACCACGATCTTCTGCTCGCGGAAGACCTTGCCGCCGCCCTCCGGCACGGCCGAGGCCGGGCCGAGGTCGACCGGGCCCTTGGGGGCGCTGCCGCCGGAGGACGAGGAGCTGCACCCGGTGACCGCCACGGTGCCGCCGGCCGCCAGGACGGCCGCGGCCCCGCAGAGCACGGTGCGGCGGGAGGCGGTGGGGCTGGTCTCGGGGGCCTCGGACATCGGTGCGCTCCTACGGGTACGGCTGTTGCGGGGACCACGGAAGTCTATGTCGCGCCCACCCCGCCGCTCCCGGGAGTCCCCGGGTGCGGCGGGGTGGGCGGACGGGGCTACTTCTTCGCGGCGGCCGCGCGCTTGCGCGGCGCCTTCTTCGCCGGGGCGGCGGCCGGGGCGTCCGCGAAACCGGCCGGCAGGATGTCCCGCAGGAACTTGCCGGTGTGGCTCTCCGGGACGGCGGCGATCTGCTCCGGGGTGCCCTCGGCGACCACGGTGCCGCCGCCGGAGCCGCCCTCGGGGCCCATGTCGACGATCCAGTCGGCGGTCTTGATCACATCGAGGTTGTGCTCGATGACGATCACCGTGTTGCCCTTCTCCACCAGCCCGCTGAGCACCTTGATCAGCTTGCTGATGTCCTCGAAGTGCAGGCCGGTGGTGGGCTCGTCCAGCACGTAGACCGTCCGCCCGGTGGAGCGCTTCTGGAGCTCCGAGGCGAGCTTGACGCGCTGCGCCTCGCCGCCGGAGAGGGTCGGCGCCGACTGGCCGAGCCGGACGTAGCCGAGGCCGACGTCGTTGAGCGTCCGCAGGTGCCGGGCGATCGCCGGGACGGCCTCGAAGAAGCCCAGCGCCTCCTCGATCGGCATGTCCAGCACCTCGGCGATGGACTTGCCCTTGTAGTGGACCTCCAGCGTCTCCCGGTTGTACCGGGCGCCGTGGCAGACCTCGCACGGCACGTAGACGTCCGGCAGGAAGTTCATCTCGATCTTGATGGTGCCGTCGCCCGAGCAGTTCTCGCAGCGGCCGCCCTTGACGTTGAAGGAGAACCGGCCGGGCAGGTAGCCGCGGACCTTGGCCTCCTGCGTCTCCGCGAAGAGCCGGCGGACGTGGTCGAACACCCCGGTGTAGGTGGCCGGGTTGGAGCGCGGGGTGCGGCCGATCGGCGACTGGTCGACGTGCACCACCTTGTCCACCTGGTCGGTGCCGGTGATCCGGGTGTGCCGGCCGGGCACGCTGCGGGCGCCGTTCAGCTCCCGGGCGAGGTGGGTGTACAGGATGTCGTTGACCAGCGTCGACTTGCCGGAGCCGGAGACGCCGGTGATCGCGGTGAAGGTGCCGAGCGGGAAGCCGACCGTGACGTCCTTGAGGTTGTGCTCGCGGGCGCCGTGGACCGTCAGCTGGCGCTTCTTGTCCCGCTCGCGGCGGGTGGCCGGGATCGGGATGGACCGCTTGCCGGAGAGGTACTGGCCGGTCAGCGACTCCTTGTTGGTGAGCAGCTGCTTCAGCGAACCGGAGTGCACCACCTTGCCGCCGTGCTCGCCGGCGCCCGGGCCGATGTCGACCACCCAGTCCGCCGTCTTGATGGTGTCCTCGTCGTGCTCGACGACGATCAGGGTGTTGCCGATGTCGCGCAGCCGCACCAGCGTCTCGATCAGCCGGTGGTTGTCCCGCTGGTGCAGGCCGATGGACGGCTCGTCCAGCACGTACAGCACGCCGACCAGGCCGGAGCCGATCTGGGTGGCCAGCCGGATGCGCTGGGCCTCGCCGCCGGACAGGGTGCCGGCCGCGCGGTCGAGCGAGAGGTAGTCCAGGCCGACGTCGACCAGGAAGCGCAGCCGCTCGTTGACCTCCTTGAGGACCCGCTCGGCGATCTGCTTGTCCCGGGCGTTGAGCCGCATCGCGCCGAGGAACTCGGAGCAGTCGCTGATCGACATCGAGGAGACGTCGGCGATCGACCTGCCCTCGACGGTGACCGCGAGGACCACCGGCTTGAGCCGGGTGCCCTGGCACGTCGGGCAGGGCACCTCGCGCATGTAGCCCTCGAAGCGCTCGCGGCTGCTGTCGCTCTCCGCCTCGGTGTGCCGGCGCTGGATGAACGGGATCGCGCCCTCGAAACCGGTGCTGTACGAGCGCTCGCGGCCGAAGCGGTTGCGGTAGCGGACCTCCACCTGGTGCTTGTGCCCGTACAGCAGCGCCTTCTTCGCGCGGGCGGGCAGCCCGGCCCAGGGGATGTCGGTGCGGAAGCCGAGCTCCCCGGCCAGCGCGTCGATCAGGCGCTGGAAGTACTCCTTGGCGTGCCCGGCCGACCACGGGTGGATCGCGCCCTCGTCCAGCGAGCGCTCGACGTCGGGCACGACCAGCTCCGGGTCGACCTCCATCCGGTTGCCCAGGCCCGAGCAGTCCGGGCAGGCGCCGAACGGCGAGTTGAAGGAGAACGAGCGCGGCTCCAGCTCCTCGAACGACACGTCGTCGTACGGGCAGTAGAGGTGCTCGGAGTACATCCGCTCGCGCTCCGGGTCGTCCTCGGGGAGGTCGACGAAGTCGAGCACGACCATGCCGCCGGACAGCCGCAGGGCCGTCTCCACCGAGTCGGTGAGCCGCCGCTTGGCGCTGTCCTTCACGGTCAGGCGGTCGATGACCACCTCGATGGTGTGCTTCTCCTGCTTCTTGAGCTTCGGCGGCTCGGCGAGCTGGATCGTCCCGCCGTCGACCCGGGCGCGGGAGTAGCCCTTGGACTGGAGGTCGGCGAAGAGGTCGACGAACTCGCCCTTGCGCTCGCGCACCACCGGGCTGAGCACCTGGAACCGGGTGCCCTCGGCGAGCTCCAGCACCTTGTCCACGATCGCCTGCGGCGACTGCTTGGCGATCGGGCGGCCGCAGTGCGGACAGTGCGGCTTGCCGATCCGGGCGAACAGCAGGCGCAGGTAGTCGTAGACCTCGGTGATGGTGCCGACGGTCGAACGGGGGTTGCGGTTGGTGGACTTCTGGTCGATCGAGACGGCCGGGGAGAGGCCCTCGATGAAGTCCACGTCGGGCTTGTCCATCTGCCCGAGGAACTGACGGGCGTAGGAGGACAGCGACTCGACGTAGCGGCGCTGGCCCTCGGCGAAGATCGTGTCGAAGGCGAGCGAGGACTTGCCGGAGCCGGAGAGGCCCGTGAAGACGATGAGGGAGTCGCGGGGCAGGTCGAGCGAGACGTTCTTGAGGTTGTGCTCGCGAGCACCGCGGACGATGAGGCGGTCGGCCACTGCTTCTGGCGCCTTTCTCCGGGGCGAGAGGGCTTGCGTTGGGATGTGCTGCTTCTTCCAGGATGCGGCAGCCAGCCTATAGCTCAGACGTTCGAATATCGACCTTGTCCAGCCGGGACCACCCGAACGAGTGAGGCCACCCCCCGGGCCGTCCGTACCCGCACGGTGCGCGTACCCGAAAACCCCCTGCTCAGGGCCCGGATTCGGCGGTAGCGTCACCTGGTCAACGAGCGAAGCCCGCTCCGGGCAACGCCCCGTTCCGCACGGAAGGCAGATTCGATGACCGACCCGAGGTCCGCCGCCGACTCCTGGCTCGGCCAGGTCGAGGAGAGCACCGGGCGCCTGCTGCGCACCGTCGCCGGGCTGAAGCCCGACGCCGTCGCCGAGCCCTCCGCCCTCCCCGGCTGGACGAAGGGCCACGTGCTGGCCCACCTCGCCCGCAACGCCGACTCCCTGGTCAACCTGCTGACCGGCGCCCGCACCGGCACCGACGTCCCGCAGTACGCCAGCCACGAGGCCCGCGACCAGGACATCGAGCGCGACGCGCCCCGCCCGCTCGACGCCCACCTCGCCGACCTGCGCGCGTCCCACGAACGCTTCCTGGCCGCCGCCGCGCTGATGACCGACGACGCCTGGGCGGCGCCCGTCAAGCACCGCTTCGGCTACGTCTTCCCGGCCCACCAGATCCCGCACAAGCGCCTGCTGGAGCTGGAGTACCACCACGTCGACCTGGCCGCCGGCCACACCCCGGCGGACTGGCCGGAGGACTTCGCCGTCGCCCAGTTCCGCAAGCTCGCCGCCGGCCTGGCCGGGGAGGCCGGCCTGCCCGCCGTCGAGCTGGTCGCCGACGACACCGACGACCGCGCCGTCATCGGCACCGGCGAGCCCGCCCTCACCGTCCGGGGCCCCGTCCGCGCCCTCACCGCCTGGCTCTCCGGCCGCTCCGCCGGCGACGCCCTGCACCGCACCCCCGACACCGCCCTGCCCCCGCTTCCCCCCATGGGCTGACGGCGCGAGGATGATGCCAGGGAGATCCACACGACGAGGAGCAGACGGATGACGTACCACGGAGCGGTCAAGGTCGGCGGACCGCCGGACGTGCGGGAACTGGCCCACCTGATCATCACCAAGGTGGCCGTCGGCCCGTACGACAACAACGCCTACCTGCTGCGCTGCCGGGCCACCGACGAACAGCTCCTGATCGACGCGGCCGCCGACGCGCCGGTGCTGCTGGAGACCGTCGGGGACGACCTCGAAACGGTGGTCACCACCCACCGCCACCACGACCACTGGGGCGCGCTGGCCGAGGTGGTCGCCACCACCGGTGCCCGGACGGCCGCCGGCGAGCACGACGCCGAGGGCATCGACGTCCCCACCGAGCTGCTGCTCGCGGACGGCGACACGCTGCGGGTCGGCGAGGTGGAGCTCACCGTCCGGCACCTGGTCGGCCACACCCCGGGCGCCATCGTGCTCGTCTACGACGACCCGCAGGGCCACCAGCACGTCTTCACCGGCGACTGCCTCTTCCCGGGCGGCGTCGGCAACACCTGGGGCGACCCGGAGGCCTTCCGGACCCTCTACCGGGACGTCACCGAGAAGATCTTCGACGCCCTCCCCGACGAGGCCTGGGTCTACCCCGGCCACGGCTCCGACACCACCGTCGGCGCCGAGCGCCCGCACCTCGACGAGTGGCGCGAGCGCGGCTGGTAGCCCTCCCCCGCCGCACGGCCGAGGCCCCCGTGACCGTCTCCGGTCGCGGGGGCCTCGGCGGTGCCCGGCGCCGTGCGGCGCACGAACGTCAGGCGTCAGGCGTCAGGCATCGAGCTTCTCGTGCTCGGCGGACTCGGCCTTCTTCGCGGCCCGCAGGCTGGTGAAGGTGGTGACCGCCAGGACGACCACGATGAAGCCCAGCGAGAACGGGATGCCGATCTCCGGGGCCCAGGTCGCGCCCGCCTCGTGCGCGGCGTGCAGCACCAGCTTCACGCCGATGAAGCCGAGGATCACCGACAGGCCGTACGACAGGTGGACCAGCTTCTTCAGCAGGCCGCCGATCAGGAAGTACAGCTGGCGCAGCCCCATCAGGGCGAAGGCGTTGGCGGTGAAGACGATGTACGGGTCCTGGGTCAGGCCGAAGATCGCCGGGATCGAGTCCAGCGCGAACAGCACGTCGGTGGTGCCGATCGCCAGCATGACGACCAGCATCGGGGTGATCAGCCGGCGGCCGTTCTCCCGGACGAACAGCTTGGTGCCGCGGTAGTCCTCGGTGGCCGGGAAGCGGCGGGTGATCGACTTGAGGACGCGGTTCTCCTCGAACTCCTCGTCGCCCTCGTCCTCGGCGCGGGCCTCCTTGATCAGCTTCCAGGCCGTCCAGATCAGGAAGGCGCCGAAGATGAAGAACACCCAGGAGAACTCGGCGACCAGCGCGGCCCCGCCGGCGATGAACACCGCCCGGAGCACCAGCGCGATGATCACACCGAACATCAGCACGCGCTGCTGGTAGATCCTGGGCACCGCGAACTTGCCCATGATCAGGATGAACACGAAGAGGTTGTCGACACTGAGCGACTTCTCGGTGATGTAGCCGGCGAAGAACTCGCCCGCCGGCTCCCCACCGGAGTGCCACCAGAGGAAGCCGCCGAAGAGCACCGCCAGGGCGACCCAGACGGCCGTCCAGATCCCGGCCTCCTTGATCGAGACCTCGTGCGGCTTGCGCCCTCCGATGAAGAAGTCCGCCACGACCAGTGCGATCAGCACCAGGATCGTGGAAACCCACATGGTTACGGAAACGTCCACTACTGCTCCTCCGGCAGGTAGGCGAGACAGTCATCGTCACTGCCGGAGGTCTCTTCCGCCCGTCGGGCCAGCGCCCCGGGGTGCCACGACGGGCACCCGTGATGACGGGGTCGGCTGTCGAGGAATACTCCCCTCCGCTGCCAACGAGAGTAACAGCAATCCCAAGGGAAGGTAAAGAAGGTAAAGAACCGCGCGGAGCGGGCTACTGGATCGGCTACGCGGCCGGCTACAGGAACGGCTCGATCGCCGGCAGCAGGTCCTGGAAGGTGCGCCCCTTCGCCGGCGCGCCGATCGCCTGCATCTCCCAGCCGCCGTCGCCGTCCCGGACCACCTTGGCCATGATCTGCCCGGTGTGCGGCCCGCCGCCCGCCAGCTCGTAGCGGGCCAGCTCCAGCCCGGTGGCCTCGTCCACCAGCCGGCAGTGCGCCCGCTGCACCTCGGCGAAGGTCTGCCCGGTGTACGAGCTCACCGTGAACACCACCTGGGTGATGTTCACGGGCACGTGCACCAGGTCGACCAGGATCGCCTCGTCGTCCTCGGCCCCGGAGCCGCCCTCCAGGTTGTCGCCGGTGTGCCGCACGGAGCCGTCGTTGCTCTCCAGGTGCGAGAAGAACACCACGTCGGACGGGGTCCGCTCGGCGTACAGCAGCGCCGAGGCGTCCAGGTCGATCTTCCGGGTGCGGCTGCCGAACAGCCCGCGCTTGGGGGCGGCCTGCCAGCCGAGGCCCATCCGGACCACGGTCAGGGCGCCGCCCTGCCCCTTCTGGAGGCTGACCCGCTGCCCCTTGGCCAGGTTCACCGACACGACGTTGTCCTCTCTGCCGGCCGCGCGGTCACAGCCGAGCGGCTCCACGGTGGAACACCCCGTCGCCGTCCCCCGGCTGAGGCCCCCTCTGCGTACGGCCCGCAAACCCCGTCCCGAGGGCACGATGCCGCAGGCCAGCCTAGGGCCTGCGGCACCCCGGGCTCCCCCGGGTCTGCCCGTTTGTGGCAAGGCTGAGACACCCGCGGACTTGACCGGTGTCATTCCGGCCAGGCCCGGCGCGGTACGGGTGCGCCCCGCGGGTGCGCCCCCGCGGGTGCGGCTACGCCACTCCGGCCTCGCGCATCTGCCGCAGTTCCCGCTTCAGCTCCTTGACCTCGTCGCGCAGCCGGGCCGCGACCTCGAACTGGAGGTCGGCGGCGGCCGTGTGCATCCGGTCGGTCATCTCCTGGATCAGGTCCGCCAGTTCGGCGGCCGGCAGGGACTTGGCCGGCTTGCGCTCCGCCCCCAGCGCCGGGACCGGGGCCTTGCCCTTGCCCTGGTTCCGGTAGCCGGTGGAGAGCAGCTCGTCGGTGTCCACGTCCTCGCGGGCGAGGGTGTCCAGGATGTCGCCGATCTTCTTGCGCAGCGGCTGCGGGTCGATCCCGTGCTCCTTGTTGTAGGCCTGCTGCACGGCCCGGCGGCGGTTGGTCTCGTCGATGGCCTTCTCCATCGCGGGGGTGATCTTGTCCGCGTACATGTGGACCTGGCCGGAGACGTTGCGGGCCGCGCGGCCGATCGTCTGGATCAGCGAGGTGCCGGAGCGCAGGAAGCCCTCCTTGTCGGCGTCCAGGATCGCCACCAGCGACACCTCGGGCAGGTCCAGGCCCTCGCGCAGCAGGTTGATGCCGACCAGCACGTCGTACCGGCCCGCCCGCAGCTCGCGCAGCAGCTCCACCCGGCGCAGGGTGTCCACGTCGCTGTGCAGGTACCGGACCCGGATGTCCAGGCCGAGCATGTAGTCGGTGAGGTCCTCGGCCATCTTCTTGGTCAGCGTGGTGACCAGGACGCGCTCGTCCCGCTCGACCCGCTTGCGGACCTCGTGCACCAGGTCGTCGATCTGGCCCTCGGTCGGCTTGACGATCACCTCGGGGTCGATCAGGCCGGTCGGGCGGATGATCTGCTCGACCTGGCCGTCCCCGCGCGACAGCTCGTACGGGCCGGGCGTCGCCGACAGGTAGACCGTCTGGTCCGTCCGCTCCAGGAACTCCTCCCACTTCAGCGGGCGGTTGTCCATCGCGGACGGCAGCCGGAAGCCGTGCTCGACCAGGGTGCGCTTGCGCGAGGCGTCGCCCTCGTACATCGCGCCGATCTGCGGGACGGTGACGTGCGACTCGTCGATGACCAGGAGGAAGTCCTCCGGGAAGTAGTCGAGCAGGGTGTTCGGCGGGGAGCCGGGCTCGCGGCCGTCGAAGTGCATCGAGTAGTTCTCGACGCCCGAGCAGGTGCCGATCTGGCGCAGCATCTCGATGTCGTAGGTGGTGCGCATCCGCAGCCGCTGGGCCTCCAGCAGCTTGCCCTGCTTCTCCAGCTTCGCGAGCGTCAGCGCCAGCTCCGCCTCGATGCCGTTGACCGCGCGCTCCATCCGCTCGGGGCCGGCCACGTAGTGCGAGGCGGGGAAGACGTGGACCGAGTCGTCCTGGCTGATGATCTCGCCGGTGAGCGGGTGCAGGGTGTACAGCGCCTCGATCTCGTCGCCGAACATCTCGATCCGGACGGCGAGCTCCTCGTAGACCGGGAAGATCTCGATGGTGTCGCCGCGGACCCGGAAGGTGCCGCGGGTGAAGGCCACGTCGTTGCGGGCGTACTGGATGTCGACGAAGCGGCGCAGCAGCTCGTCCCGGTCGATCTCCTCGCCGACCTTGAGCCGCACCATCCGGTCCACGTACTCCTGCGGGGTGCCGAGGCCGTAGATGCAGGAGACCGAGGCCACCACCACCACGTCCCGGCGGGTGAGCAGCGAGTTGGTCGCCGAGTGGCGCAGCCGCTCGACCTCCTCGTTGATCGAGGAGTCCTTCTCGATGTAGGTGTCCGTCTGCGGGACGTACGCCTCGGGCTGGTAGTAGTCGTAGTACGAGACGAAGTACTCGACCGCGTTGTTCGGCAGCAGCTCGCGGAACTCGTTCGCCAGCTGCGCGGCCAGCGTCTTGTTCGGCGCCATCACCAGGGTGGGCCGCTGCAGCTTCTCGATCATCCAGGCCGTGGTGGCCGACTTGCCGGTGCCGGTGGCACCGAGCAGCACGACGTCCTTCTCCCCTCCCCTGATCCGCCGTTCCAGCTCGGCGATCGCCGCCGGCTGGTCACCGTTCGGCTGGAAGGGGCTGACGACCTCGAAAGGCGCCACGGACCGCTCAATACTCGTGATGGGACGCACCACTCAACGGTACGACCCACCACCGACAAGCGAGGCCGGTTCGATCAGGCCGCGTGGGCCTCGAAGCTCATGGCCGGCTCCCGGGCGGGGTCGATCCGCACGACGGAGTCGAAGGCGGCGGCGAGTCGCTCGATCAGCGGAAGGGTCGGATCGACCCCGCTCTCCTCGATGCCCTCGACGGTCTCCTCGTCCAGCCCGGCCCGCTCGGCGAGCTCGGCGGGTGTCCACCCGAGCGCGGAGCGTCGGGCGTACACGGCCTCGGCCAGCGCCATCCGCCGCCCGGCCGCGCGGTACTCCTCGCTCTCCCGGTGCTCCGCCGGCACGGTCCAACGGGTGTGGTAGCCGCTGCTCATCGCTGCTCCTCCCGGTCGTAGATCTCGTGATCGGCGGCGGGCCCGTGCTCCGCCTCGCAGACCTTCTGCGCGCGGCGCGCCCGTTCGACCTGATCGGTCTCGCGGTTCCCAGTCTTGCGGAAGACCGTCAGCAGCACAGCCCTCCGCCCCGGCGCGAGCCAGTACGTGATGCGCATGGACCCGATCCGCAACTCGCGCAGCGGGCCGCCCAGGTGGCTCGCCAACGGGAACGACAGCGCCTCGCCGTCCTCGGCGAGGCGGTCGGCGGCGCGTTCGGCCGCCCGGTACTCGACGGTCGGGCAGTTCTGGAGCCACACCCGCACCTCGGGCTCGATCTCGATCCCGTAGCCCGCCCTGGACTCGTCACCGGTCATGCCTCTCCCCCTCGCTCGGCAGTGGGAACAACTGCCGGGCGAGGGGGAGGGTCACGGGTCAGGCCTTGGCACTGTCCCGGGCGAGGGCGACCAGGCGGGAGATGGCGCGCAGGTACTTCTTGCGGTAGCCGCCGCGCAGCATCTCCTCGGGGAAGACCTGGTCGAAGGGGAGGCCGGAGGCGGTGATCGGCAGCTCGCGGTCGTACATCCGGTCGGCCAGCACGACCAGGCGCAGCGCGGTGGACTGGTCGTCGATCTGGCGGACGCCGCGCAGGCAGACCGCGGCGACGTCGTCCAGCAGCGCGCCGTAGCGGCTGGGGTGGACGGCGGAGAGGTGGGCGAGCAGGGCGTCGAAGTCGTCCAGCGAGGCGCCGGGGGTGCGGGCCGCGGCGGCCGTGACGGCCTCGTCGGTGTACGGCGGCGGGGCGTCCGGCAGGCCGCGGTGGCGGTAGTCCTGGCCGTCGATCCGCATCGGGCGGAAGTGCGCGGACAGGCCCTGGATCTCGCGCAGGAAGTCGGCGGCGGCGAAGCGGCCCTCGCCGAGCTTCTCCGGCAGGGTGTTCGAGGTGGCGCACAGCTTCACGCCGTTGTCGACCAGTCGGCCGAGCAGGGTGGAGACCAGCACGGTGTCGCCCGGGTCGTCGAGCTCGAACTCGTCGATGCAGAGCAGCGTGTGCCCGGAGAGGGTCCGCACGGCCTGCTGGAAGCCGAGCGCGCCGACCAGGTTGGTCAGCTCGACGAAGGTGCCGAAGGCCTTGGGGCCGGGGGCGGCGTGCCAGAGCGAGGCGAGCAGGTGGGTCTTGCCGACGCCGTAGCCGCCGTCGAGGTAGACCCCGGCCGGGCCGGCGGGTGCGGGGGCGGAGCGGCGGAACCAGCTGCGCTTGGGCGCGGAACCGTTTCCTCCGCCGAGGGTCGCCGCGAACTGCTCCAGGACCTGGACGGCCTCGTACTGGCTCGGCTGGGTCGGGTCCGGAATGTACGTCCCGAAGCTCACGTCGGCGAACCGGGGCGGCGGGACCATCTCGGCGACCAGCCGCTCGGCGGGCACGACGGGTCGGCGGTCGGTGAGCGCGATCGGGGAGCCGGAGGCGTGTGCGGCTGCTATCGGCTCGGTCGCGGTTGCGGAGTGGGAGGCTGCGGGCACATCAGTAGAGGGTACGCCTGCCCCGTACGCCGTCCGAACGACCCGCGGCCCCGAGCCGGTCGGCCCGCGGCCCCGAACGGCCCACGGCCCGCGGTGGAAGACTGGGGACATGCAACAGTTGATCAGCCCGCTGGGCGGGCGGCTCGCCGATCCGGCCGCACTGGAATCGCTCGCCGCCGTCTACGCGTACCCCGAACAGGTGAATCAGGGGCGCCCCTGGCTGCGCGCCAACATGGTGTCCGGCCTGGACGGCGGGGCCAAGCTGGACGGGCTGTCCGAGGGCCTCTCCGGCGATGCCGACAAGCGGATCTTCGGGGTGCTGCGGGCGCTGTCGGACGTGGTAGTGGTGGGCGCGGAGACGGTCCGCGCCGAGGGCTACCGGCCGGCCCGGGCCCGCAAGGAGTTCGCGGCGGCCCGGGCGGCGGCGGGGCAGGCGCCCGCCCCGGCGATCGCCGTGGTGAGCCGCTCGCTGAAGCTGGACCTGACCGCGCCGCTGTTCACCGAGCCGCTGGTCAGGACGGTGGTCGTCACCACCGAGGACGCCCCCGCGGAGCGCCGCCGGGCGGTCGCCGGGGTGGCCGACCTGGTGCTCGCCGGCACCGGTTCGGTGGACCTGCGGGCGGGCGTGGCGGCCCTGGCCGAACGGGGCTGGACCAGGCTGCTGACCGAGGGCGGCCCGCGCCTGCTGGGGCAGCTGGCGGCGGCCGGCCTGCTGGACGAGCTGTGCCTGTCGCTGGCTCCGCTGCTCACCGGCGGCGACGCGCCGCGCATCCTGCACGATGCCCGAATGCCGGACGTGCAGCGGATGCGGCTGGTCTCATTGATCGAGCAGAAAGGATTCCTCTTCACCCGCTACCTGCGTCACCCCGGTTCGGACAACCCCGTGACCCCCTGATCGTGATCCCGTTATGGGATGCCGGGGCCCGGGGGCCGGCCACTGGAAGGGACTCACGTGTTCAAGACGGTACTGATGATCGAAAAGGCTCTCTCCGACGCGGACGTGGAGCTCGTCACCACGCTCCACGGCGAGGAGAAGGTGTCCTTCGTCGTCCTGATGCAGCCGCGCGGCCGGCAGGACGAACTGCTGCGGGCGCTCGACGACGTCGCCCTCGGCCACCTCGACAAGGTGGTGCACGAGCACGACGAGTCCGAGAGCGGTCCGACCGTGGCCGGCGAGTCGCTGGAGCACAGCCTGCGCCACCTGCGCTCGGCCGGGGCCGAGGCGGTCGGCGAGCTGGTCGGGGAGAAGCCGCTGGAGCGGCTGCGCGCGGTCGTCGGGGAGCAGCGGGCGGACGAGGTCGTGGTGCTCACCTCACCGCACTTCGTGGAGGAGTTCTTCCACCGCGACTGGGCCTCCCAGGCCCGGCACAAGGTGGGCGTCCCCGTGCTCAGGCTCTTCGCCAGCGACTCCTGACCCGACCGGCCCGGCACGCCGGTGGTGCAGAATCGTCCTTGCGGTCCGCCCGCGAGGACGATTCCGTCTTCCCGACCCGTCCGCCCGCCCTGTCTGCCCCCGCCCCTACGGAGCCACGCCTTGAACGACGCCGCGCACGACCTGCACGCCCCGCACTTCATCGGCATCGGCGGCGCCGGGATGTCCGGCCTGGCGAAGATCCTCGCCGTGCGCGGGGCCAGCGTCTCGGGCAGCGACTCCAAGGAGTCCGAGACCGTCCTCGCGCTGCGCGCCCTCGGCGCCACCGTGCACGTCGGCCACGCCGCCGAGCACGTGCCGGACGGCACCAGCAGCGTGGTCGTCTCCAGCGCGATCCGGGCCGACAACCCGGAGCTGGTGGCCGCCCACGAGCGCGGCATCCCGGTGGTGCACCGCTCCGACGCGCTGGCGGCGCTGATGGGCGGGCGCCGGGCGCTGGCGGTGGCCGGCACCCACGGCAAGACCACCACCACCAGCATGCTCGCCGTCGCCCTCGGCGAGCTGGGCCTGGACCCGTCCTACGCGATCGGCGGCGACCTCGACGCGCCCGGCTCCAACGCCCACCACGGCACCGGCGAGATCTTCGTCGCCGAGGCGGACGAGAGCGACCGCAGCTTCCACAAGTACGCGCCCGAGGTGGCGATCGTGCTCAACGTGGAGCTGGACCACCACGCCAACTACGCGTCGATCGAGGAGATCTACGAGTCCTTCGAGACCTTCGTCGGCCGGATCGTCCCCGGCGGCACCCTGGTGGTCTCGGCCGACCACGACGGCGCCCGCGAGCTCACCTCCCGGGTGGCCGGCCGCGAGGGCCTGAACGTGGTGACGGTCGGCTCCGCCGAGGACGCCGACCTGCGGGTGCTCTCGGTGGTCGCCCACGGCATGACCAGCGAGGTCACCGTCCTGCTGGACGGCACCGAGCTGAGCTTCACCGTCTCGGTGCCCGGCCGCCACTACGCCCACAACGCGGTGTCCGCGCTGGCCGCCGGCGTCGCGCTGGGCGTCCCGGCCGCCGACCTGGCCAAGGCGCTCGGCGCCTACACCGGCGTGCGCCGCCGGCTCCAGCTCAAGGGCGAGGCCGGCGGGGTCCAGGTGATCGACTCCTACGCCCACCACCCCACCGAGATGACCGCCGACCTGGAGGCCATCCGCGAGGGCCTGACCGGCGGGGGCCGGGTGCTGGTGGGCTTCCAGCCGCACCTGTTCAGCCGCACCCAGCAGCTCTCCGAGGAGATGGGCCAGGCGCTGGCGCTGGCCGACGCCTCGGTGGTGCTGGACATCTACCCGGCCCGCGAGGACCCGATCCCCGGCGTGACCAGCGAGCTGATCATCGACGCGGCCCGCCGGGCCGGCGCCGAGGTCACCGCGGAGCACTCCTTCGCCGCCGCCCCCGCCCTGCTGGCCGGCCTCGCCCGCCCGGGCGACCTGCTGCTCACCATGGGCGCCGGGGACGTCACCAACCTCGGCCCGGAAATCCTGCGGCACCTCGCGAACGTTGCTTCCAACGTCTGACGTACGTCCGTCCGACGTCCACCGCGACCGGGAGCCCGTGATGAGCTACGAGATCGAGAAGACCGAGGCCGAGTGGCGCGCCCAGCTCAGCCCCGAGGAGTACCACGTGCTCCGCGAGGCGGGCACCGAGCGGCCGTTCACCGGTGAGTACACCGACTCCAAGACCGTCGGCGTCTACGGCTGCCGGGCCTGCGGGGCCGAACTGTTCAGCTCCGAGACCAAGTTCGACAGCCACTGCGGCTGGCCGTCCTACTACGCGCCGCTGGCCGGGGACCGGGTCCAGTACATCGAGGACACCTCGCTCGGCATGCGCCGGGTCGAGGTGCGCTGCGCCCGCTGCGGCGGGCACCTCGGGCACGTCTTCGAGGGCGAGGGCTACGGCACGCCGACGGACCAGCGGTACTGCATCAACAGCGTCTCGCTGACGCTGAAGCCGGCCGAGTAGGGCCGGACCCGCGCGCGGAGGCCCGGACACGTACGGTGTCCGGGCCTCCGCGCCGTCCGGGCCCGTCCGGGCCTACCCCTCGACCGGTGCGAAGCGGACCGGGAGGTGCGTCAGGGCCCGGTGGAACGGGCCCGGGCGCCAGAGCAGGTCCTCTGCGGGGGTGGACAGTTCGAGGTCGCTGAGGCGGCTGCCCAGCTGCTCGATGGCGGTGATCGCGATCAGCAGGGCCGGGTCCCGGGCCGGGCAGGCGTGCGGGCCGGCCGCCCAGGCCAGGTGGGCGCTCTCGCCGCTGCGCAGCCCGCCGCCGTCGGTGGGCGGCGCGGCCTGGGAGTTGGCGGCCGCGTACGAGACCAGCACCAGCGTGCCCGCCTTGATCTCGCGGCCGTGGAAGGTGATGTCGTACCGCGGGTAGTGGGCCGAGAGGTTGGCCATCGGCGGCTCGTGCCAGAGCACCTCGTCGATCGCCTGGTGGGCGGTCATCGCGCCGCCGAACAGGGAGCCGGCGTAGCGGGCGTCGGTGAGCAGGCGCAGCAGGGCGTTGCCGATCAGGTTGGTGGTCGGCTCGTGCCCGGCGATCAGGGTCAGGGTGATCTGCCGGATCACCTCGTCGTCGTCCAGCCCGACGGGGTGGGTGACGTACATCGAGGTGAGGTCGTGCCGGGGGCGCTCGCGGCGCTCGGCGACCATCGCGGTGACCACCGCCAGGAGCTTCCCGTACGAGGCGCCGGCCCGGGCGGTGGACTCGATCAGCCCGGTGATCGCGTCCACCACCTCCTCGCGCTGCTCCTGCGGCACGCCGAACCAGGTGGTGAGCGCGAAGGCGGGCAGCCGGCGGGCGTACTCGGCGATCAGGTCGGCGTGCCCGACGGCGGCGAAGCGGTCGATCAGCCGGTGCGCGGTCTCGGCGACCTGGCGCTGGAGCCGGTGCGGTTCGAACAGCGCGAGGGCGTCGGTGATCACCGCCCGGTAGCGCGCGTGGGTCTCGCCGTCGCTGAACAGCGCGGTCGGGCGGTAGCCGAGCACCGGCAGCAGCGGGGAGTCCGGCGGGACGGTCCGCTGCCAGGCCCGGGAGTCCTTGGAGAAGGTGTCGGTGTCGCGCAGCAGGTCCAGCGCGGCCTGGTAGTCGGTGACCAGCAGGGCCTCGACGCCGGGCGCGATCTCCACCGGGGCGACCGCGCCGTGCCGCCGCAGCCGCTCGTAGACCAGCTGGGGGTCGGCGGCGAAGACCGGGCCGTGGATCGGGGTCGGGCGGGACTCGACGGTCACTGCTGCTCCGGGGTGGCGGGGTCCGAGGTGACGGGGTCCGGGCCGACGGGATCCGGGTCGGCGGGGGCGGCGGGCAGGGCGTCCAGGACGTGCTCGGCCAGCGCGATCAGCGCGTCCAGGCTGCTGTCGCGCTCGCGCGCGTCGCAGAGCAGCAGCGGGGTGGCGGCGTGCAGGTCCAGGTGGGTGCGCAGCACCTCGACCGGGTGGTCCGGCGCGTCCGGGAAGCGGTTGACGGCGACGGCGTACGGCAGGCCCTGCTCCTCGACCATGTCCATGATCTCGAAGGAGTCGGCCAGCCGGCGGGTGTCGGCGAGCACCAGGGCGCCCACCGCGCCGCGGGCGATGTCCTGCCAGAGCGGGAAGAAGCGGCGCTGGCCGGGGGTGCCGAACATGTAGAGCACCACGTTGCCGGGCAGGGTGAGCCGGCCGAAGTCGACGGCGACGGTGGTGGTGGACTTCCCGGGTACGCCCGCCAGGTCGTCCACCGGGCGGCCGGTCTCGGTCATCGCCTCCTCGGTGTGCAGGGTGGCGATCTCGGAGAGGGTCCGGATGAGGGTGGTCTTGCCGACCCCGAACGGGCCGGCCACCACCAGTTTCATCAGCGTCTGGTCCTGGTCGGGCAGGTAGCCCACCCGGCTCTGGTCTTCCGGTTCCGGCCGGGCGGCCGGGTCACCGGAGCGCACGGAGTCCAACGAGGAGCCTCTCGACGATGGAGCGGTCGGTCTGCTGGGCGCGCGGGATCGGCGCGCGGGCGTGCAGGCAGCCCGCCTCGACCAGGTCGGCCGCGAGGAAGACGGTGGCGCTGACCGGCAGGCTCAGGTGCGCGGCGGCCTCCACCACGGTCAGCGCGCCGGGGCGCAGCAGTTCCCAGAGCCGGCGGTGTTCGGGGTCGAGCGCCTCCGGCGGGTCCGCGCGGTCGGCGAACAGCACGGTCAGCCGCTCGAAGCCCTTGGTGCCGGGGCGGCTGCGGCCGCCGGTGGCCAGGTAGGCGGGGACCATCCGCCTGCGGGGGACGGCGGTCATGACCGGACGTCGTCGTCCTGCCGCCGGGTCGGGCTCGCGAGCGCGCGACCGAGGGCGGCGACCTGCAGCTGCATCTGGTAGGCGACGTTGCCGAGTTGGGCGTCCGGCGAGGTGAAGACGGCGAGCGAGGTGTTCTCCCCGGCGGGCACCACGACGGCGTAGCCGAGGTCGGACTCCACCACGGTCTGGGCCAGCCGGGGCCGCTCGACGTCGGTGAACGCGGCGGTGAAGGCCCGGGCGGCGGCGTGCACGGTGGCGGTCATCGCGGCGACCCGCTCGGCCGAGGCGCGCTCCAGGCCGTCCGAGGCGCCCTCGACCAGGCCGTCCCCGGTGGCGATGACGGCGTGCAGCACCCCCGGGAGCTCCAGCAGCGGGGTCAGCACCCACGAGATCTCGTCGGTGGCGGTCGGGCTGGGCGTGCTGCTCACTGCTCGGCTCCTTCTGAGGTCGGACCGGTGCTCGGGTCACCGGGGTCGCGGTCGGCGGTGGTGTCGCCGGGGGTGGTGGCGGTCCTGCCGCCGGTGGCGCTCATGCCGGTGGTGCCGGTCGTACCGGTGGTGCTGTCGCTGTTTCCGGGGGCGGTCCGGCCGGGTGCGGAGCCGGCGGCCTCCTCGCGCTCGGCCCGGGCCACGGCGGCCCGGCCGGAGTCGGTGCCCTGCTGCAGCGCCTGCCAGTGGGCGGCGGCCTGCTCGGGGGTGCGCGCGG
>NZ_LFVW01000363.1:0-12183 GCF_001182915.1 Kitasatospora sp. MY 5-36 | reverse complement strand
AGGGTGCGCAGCACGTGCGCCCCGGGCCGGGGAGCGTCGGCGCCCGGGAGCCGGCGCGGTCGGACCCCGGTGGCCACGATGACGGCCTCGCAGCGCACCCGTCCGCCGTCGGAGAGCCGGACGGTCCGCTCCCGGCGGTCCAGCCGCTCGGCCCGGACCCCGAGGCGCAGGTCGAGCCGGAGCTCCTCCAGCGCCTCGGGGCCGCGCAGGGCCAGGCGGTCGGGCTGCCACTCCCCGCCGAGCAGGTGCTTGGACAGCGGCGGCCGGTCGTACGGCGGTTCGGGCTCGGCCCCGATCAGGGTGAGGCGGCCGTCGTAGCCGGCCCGGCGCAGCGCCTCGGCGGCGTGCAGCCCGGCCGCGCCGGCGCCGACCACGGCCACGTCCCGCAGTGCGGTCACGCCTGGTCCAGGGTGATGGCCGAGGCTGGGCAGACCGCGGCGGCGTCCCGGACGGCCTGGTGGAGTTCGGCGGGCGGTCGGGCGTCGAGCAGGACGACGATGCCGTCCTCGTCGCGCTGGTCGAAGACGTCGGGGGCGGCGAGCACGCAGTGCCCGGCGCCGCAGCACTTCTCCTGGTCGATCCGGACGAGCATGGTCTTCCTTTCGGAACGGGCGCCCCGGCGGTGTGGACTCCGGTGCGGGGCAGGTGGGTTGGTGTGGTTCCGGGGGCTCCCGGGGGAGCCCGGGTCACCAGGCGATCGGCAGCTCGTGGACGCCGTAGATGAGCATCTCGCCGCGGAAGCGGACCTCCTCGAACGGTACGGTCAGGCGCAGTCCGGGCAGTCTGCGCAGGATGGTGGCCAGCGCGATCTGCAACTCCAGCCGGGCGAGCGGCTGTCCCAGGCACTGGTGGGCGCCGAAGCCGAAGGCCAGGTGGCGGCGGGCGTCGCGGGTCAGGTCGAGCTCGTCGCCGTCGGGGAACTCCCGATCGTCCCGGTTGGCGGTGTTGACCATGCAGATGACGCCCTCGCCCGCCGCGATCCGCACGTCGCCCAGGTCGACGTCCTCGGCGGCGACCCGGGTCACGCCGGAGTGCACGATGGTCAGGTAGCGCAGCAGCTCCTCGACCGCGCCGGGCACGGACTCGGGGTGCTCGCGCAGGTGGGCGAGCTGGTCGGGGTTGCGCAGCAGGGCGAGCACGGAGAGCGCGGTCATGTTCGCCGTGGTCTCGTGTCCGGCGATCAGCAGCAGCCGGCCCATGTCGCCGATCTGCTGGGTGCTCAGCTCGCCGCGCTCCACCAGGCGGCTGAGGATGCCGTCGTCGGGGTGGGTGCGCTTGGTCTCGGTGAGCCCGATCAGGTAGTCGACCAGCTTGGCCTGGGCGTCGGCGACGTCCTCGGCGGCGGAGTCGCGGCGCAGCAGGACGCGGCTGCACTCCTGGAAGAAGTCGTGGTCCTGGTAGGGGACGCCGAGCAGCAGGCAGATGACCAGGGACGGCAGCGGCAGGGCGAACTCGTGGACGAGGTCGGCGCCGGAGCGTCCGTCGGTCATGCGGTCCAGCAGGTCGTCGGCGATCCGCTGGATCTCCGGGCGCAGCGCCTCGACCTTCTTGATCATGAACTCGCCGGTCAGCATCCGGCGGAAGTGGGTGTGCTCCGGGGCGTCCATCCGGATGATGGTCGGCCGCCCGGTGTTCAGCTGCCGGGCGCCCGCGCTGATGAACGGGTAGCCGGGCCGGGTGGAGTCGGAGCTGAACCGGGCGTCGGAGAGGACGGCCTTGACGTCCTCGTGGCGGGTGACCAGCCAGCTGGTGGAGCCGTCCCACAGGGTGACGCGGCTGACCGGCTCCTCCTGTCGGGCCTGCTCGTACGCGGGCGGCGGGGCGAACGGGCAGGTGCCGCGGGCGGCGGGGTGGGTGAAACGGGGGGTCTTCTCGGCGGTGGCCATCGGTGGATCCCCTTCCGGGAGTCGAGCCGTGGGCACCTAGTTACGTGCCCAAAGCAACTAACTGAAAGTCACGCTAACTCGCGTTCCGTGGTGGCGAAAGGGCGGATCGGGTGACGGCCGAAACTGTCCGAAACCCGGCGCCGGCTCCCCGTCCCGGCCGCCGCCCGGACCGGATCGCTACAGTTCCCCCATGTCGGACGAAGAAGACGCCGAAGACGACCGGACCACCGCCTGCCGGCCGCAGGGCCCGAACGGCCTGGACGGCCTGGAGGACGTCCTGGCCACCCTGGCCTACCTGCTGACACGGTCACAGGAGCACGAGCGCCGCACCGCCAAGGCCGGCATCACCGCCGCCCGCTCGGACGTCTACCTGCTGCGCGCGCTCGCCGAGCGCGCGGAGGCCAGCCGGGTGAGCGACCTGGCCGACCGCCTGATGGTCAAGCCCTCCCACGTCACCCGCCAGATCGACCGCCTCCAGGGCCAGCAGCTGGTGGAACGCAGCCAGGACACGCAGGACCGGCGGGCCCGCCAGGTGGCCATCACCCGCGGCGGACGGGAAGTGCTGGACCGCCTGAAACAGGCCAACATCATCGGGCTCGCCGACGCGCTGGACGGCATCCCCGAGGCGGACGTCGTCACCACCGCCACCGTGCTGCGCCACCTCATCGACCGGTACGTGCACCGGGTGCGCGCCACGGGGGCCGACGACGACCCGCTCCCGGACCGGACGGACGGCGCCGCCGGCGCACCGGCTCCGGCCACGGGGCCCAGAACGGCCGCGTACCAAGGCGGTTGAGCCGGGGGAGCGCCCGGGTACGTCCTCCGGCATGTCGGACGAGAAGAACCGCGCCGTGGCCGAGGCGATCCTCCCGCTGGTCGGCGGCGCCGCCAACATCCGCTCGGTCGCCCACTGCATGACCCGGCTGCGGCTGGGCCTGGCGGACCGCGCCCTGGTCGACACCGAGGCGCTCCGGGCGCTGCCGGAGGTCCTGGGCACGGTCGAGGACGACACCTACCAGATCGTGCTCGGGCCCGCCGCCGTCGCCGGGGTCACCGAGCGGCTGCGCCGGCTCCTGGAGCCCCCCGGCCCGGCGGCCGCCCCCACCGCCGAGGACCTCGCCGGGCGCGGCGAGCGCATCCGGGCCCAGGGCCGGGTGCGCAACGCGACCCCGGTGAAGCTGGCGCTGTGCCGGATCGCGAACATCTTCGTCCCGCTGATCCCCGCCCTGATCGGCTGCGGGATCGTCGCCGGCCTCTCCGGGGCGCTCGCCAACCTCGGCTGGGCACCGGCGCTGGTCACCGCCCTGGGCCCGGTCTCCTCCGGGTTCATGTCCCTGATCGCGGTCTTCGTCGGCTACAACACGGCGAAGGAGTTCGGCGGCACGCCCGTGCTCGGCGGCGCGGTGGCCAGCGTGATCGTCTACGCCGGGGTCGCCAAGGTGGAGGCCTTCGGCCACCACCTCACGCCCGGCCAGGGCGGCGTGGTCGGCGCGCTCGGCGCCGCACTGCTGGCCGTCCACCTGGAGCGCTGGACCCGCCGGCTGGTGCCCGCAGCCCTGGACGTCCTGGTCACCCCCACCGTCACCGTCCTGCTCGGCGGGCTCGCCGCGCTGTTCGGCCTGATGTACCTCGCCGGGGAGGTCTCCACCGCCATCGGCCACGCCGCCACCTGGCTGCTCGCCCACGGCGGCCTGCTCGCCGGACTCGTGCTCGGCGGCCTCTTCCTGCCGCTGGTGATGCTCGGCCTGCACCAGGCGCTGATCCCGATCCACACCACCCTGATCCAGCAGCAGGGCTCCACCGTCCTGCTGCCGATCCTCGCCATGGCCGGCGCCGGACAGGTCGGCTGCGCGGTGGCGGTCTACCTGCGGCTGCGCCACAACGCCTCGATCCGGGCCACCATCAGGTCCGCGCTCCCGGCCGGCCTGCTCGGCGTCGGCGAGCCCCTGGTCTACGGCGTCACCCTTCCGCTGGGGCGCCCCTTCGTCACCGCCTGCGTCGGCGGCGCGGCCGGCGGCGCCTTCATCGGGGTGGCCGGACAGCTCGGCGACGCCGTCGGCTCCACCGCCATCGGCCCCTCCGGCTGGGCCCTCTTCCCGCTCCTGGCCGGCCCGCACGGGCTCCTCGCGAGCGCCGCCGTCTACGGCGGCGGGCTGCTGACCGGCTACCTCGCGGGCTTCCTCGCCACCTGGTTCTTCGGCTTCACCCGCGAGACCCTCGCCGAGTACAACGCCGTTGCCCCGGAGAAGGGTTCGGAGTAGCCGCCGGGTCGCCGCCGAAGCGGATCGGCGGCGGTCCGGCGGTCAGGTGGCCAGGAAGCGCTCCCGGTGGACCTGTTCGGCCGGCACCCCTGCCGAAGCGGCGGTGCGCAGCACGGCGTCGACCAGGGGCGGCGGGCCGCAGACGTACAGGTCCGGTGCGGCGCCGCCGAGTTCGGGCAGCGCGGCGGCGAGCAGGTCGGCCGGGGTGCCGGTCGGGCCGGACCAGTCGGGGCTGGGCCAGCGGACGCAGACCTCGTACCGGAAGCCGGGCAACTCGGCGGCTACGGCGGCGAGTTCGTCCAGTCCGAAGACGTCCCGCGGCTCGTTGACGCCGAGGAACAGCCGGGCGGGTTGCGGATCCTGCCACTCGGCCATCCGGCGGGCCATCGCCAGCAGCGGGGCCAGGCCGGTGCCGCCGGCCAGGAACCAGCGCGGCCGCAGGCCGGTCTCGTGCAGGCCGAAGGCGCCCTGGGGGCCGTGCACGGTGAGCCGGTCGTCCGGGCGAGCCCGGTCGGCGAGGTAGGAGGAGAAGTGCCCGCCCTCCCGCAGTCGGACGTAGAACTCCAGCCGGCCCTCCCAGTTGCCGGTGTTGGCGGGGGAGTAGGCGCGCTTCACCTCGCTGCCGGGTGTCTGGAGCTCCATGAACTGCCCCGGGTCGAACTGGCAGTCCGGGTCGTCGAGGCGCAGCTCCAGCCGCACGGTGTCCGGGGTGACCGGGTCCACCGCCGTGACGGTGGCCGCGCGGACCGGGACGGCGCCGTGCAGGACGCGGGCCTGCTCGTACGGCAGGGCGGCGGTCAGCGGACCGCGCGGGAAGGTGCGGCAGAGCAGCACCTCGCCGTGCTCGCGCCCGTCCGGCGGGAGGGCCTGGTCGCTGTGCGGCCCGAGGTCGTACGGTCCGTCGGTGACGGAGGCGTGGCAGGAACCGCAGGTGCCCCGGCGGCAGGAGGCGGGCAGGGCGGCGCCGGCCTCCGCCGCGGCCTCCAGGACGCTGCGGCCGGGGGCGCAGTCGAACTCCAGCCGGCCGCCGTCGCTGGTGGTGAGGGGGACGGGGTGGGCGTGCCCCGCGCTCACGACGCCGTCCGTTCGAGCGCGGCGGCCAGGTCGGCCGCCGGGTCGCCGGTAACCCGCAGGCCGAACCGCTTCACCAGTTCCTCGACCAGGGCGGGGGTCAGGAAGCCGGGCAGCGAGGGGCCGAGGTGGATGTCGCGGATGCCCAGCGCGAGCAGGGTGAGCAGCACCGCGACGGCCTTCTGCTCGGTCCAGGACAGCGCCAGGGTGAGCGGCAGGTCGTTGATGTCGCACTCGAAGGCGTCGGCGAGCGCGGTGGCGATCCGGATGGCGGAGTAGGTGTCGTTGCACTGGCCGAGGTCGAGCAGCCGGGGCAGGCCCGCGATCTCGCCGAAGTCGTGCCGGTTGAAGCGGTACTTGGCGCAGCCGAGGGTGAGCACCACGCTGTCGCGGGGCGCGCCGAGGGCGAGGTCGGTGTAGTAGTCGCGGCCGGGGGTGGGGCCGTCGCAGCCGCCGATCAGGAAGAAGTGCCGGATGTCGCCCTGCCGCACCGCGTGGACGATCTGGTCGGCGACCGCGAGCACGGCGTCCCGGCCGAAGCCGACAGTGACGGCCTCCTCCTCGGCGGCGGTCTCCGGGAACCCGGGCAGGGCGTGGGCGGCCTGGATCAGCGGGCGGAAGTCGTGGTCGGCGAGGTGCCGGACGCCGGGCCAGCCGACCGGTCCGGCGGTGAAGATCCGGCGGCGGTAGGCGGCGTGCGGCTCGATGACGCAGTTGGAGGTCATCAGGACCGGGCCGGGGAAGGCGGCGAAGTCCCGCTGCTGGTCCTGCCAGGCGCCGCCGTAGTTGCCGGCCAGGTGCGGGTGGGCCTTGAGCAGCGGGTAGGCGTGGGCGGGGAGCATCTCGCCGTGGGTGTAGACGTTGATGCCCTGGCCCCTGGTCTGTACCAGGAGGGCCTCCAGGTCCCGCAGGTCGTGGCCGCTGACCAGGACGGCCTTTCCGGCGACCGGGGTGGTGCGGACGGCGGTGGGCCGCTGGGGCCCGTAGGTGCCGGTGTTGGCGGCGTCGAGCAGTTCGATCGCCGCGAGGTTGAGCCGGCCGAGGCCGACGGCGCGCTCCAGCAGCTCGGCGGGGTCGGTCGGCTCGCCGGCCAGGTAGGCGAGGGCGTCCTCGACGCCGCCGAGCACCTCGGCGCTGCGGCGGCCGAGCACGTCGGCGTGGTGGGCGTAGGCGCAGATGCCCTTGAGCGCGTAGAGGTGGAGCGAGCGGAGCCCGACCACCTCGGGCCCGACCAGGGGGAGCCCGATGTCCACCCGGACGCCCGAGGCCTGGCCGACCAGGGCGCCGGGGTCCGCGGCCGGGGCCCAGGCGGCCGGGCCGGTGAGCGTCTCCGGCTGCTGCCCGGCGGCGCGCGCGGCCCGCTCGTACCGGTCCCTGGTCCGGTTCCGGACGCCGACGGCCAGCTGGATCAGGGCGGCGAAGCGGGTGGGGTTGAAGTTGACGTTGGTGAGCGTGGTGAAGAGCGCGTACAGGACGAAGGCCGCCGCCTCGTCATCAGGGTCGCCGAGGGCGCGCGCCTTGGCGGCGTACTGGGAGATGCCCTTGACCGCGTGGATCAGCAGGTCCTGGAGGTCCGAGGTGGGGGAGTCCTTGCCGCAGTTGCCGATCGGACCGGCGCAGCCGGGGGTGGCGCCGGTGCGGTCGGTCTGTTCGCACTGGTAGCAGAACATGCGGGTCCTCCGGGGACTCGTGGTGTCGTTCGGTGGCGGCGGGCGGACGGGGCCTCGACGAGTCCAGGATGGGGCCGCCGTTGACGGCGCGTCAGGGCCGGAGGGCCCCAATCCGGGGTCGGGAGACCCAGTCGCCCCGGCGTCCGCCGCGTCCGATCGGGTGTACGTGTCGCGGCGTTCAGACGAAACGGCTGGCGGGTCGCCGCTGCTCGGGGCTCCGACGAGAACACTCCGAGGGCTGTTGTTCGGTTCATATGAGGAAAGGACTGTGGTGAAGCCCAGTCAGAATCAGGCGACCGCCGTCGGCTGGAGACGAAGGCTCGGCAGGGTGATGGGATCCGCCCTGGCCCTGACGCTCGTCCCCTTCGGCATGTCGCTCATCGCACCGTCGGCCGCCCAGGCGGCCGGCCTGCCGGGCGGCCTGGGGCCCTGCCTGGGCGCGGACTGTCCGGCGACGTTCCCCCCGGTCAACAACGGCCCCTTCGCGGGCCGCGACGCCGGGGTGAACGTCTTCGTCGGCGGCGACTTCAACGTCCGGGGCTCGGCCGCCGAGGCCGAGGGGCACGTGGTGACCCTCGGCAACTTCGACATGAGCAAGGCCGCCGGGGTCAGCTCCGTGTACAACATCGGCATCGTCGGCGTCGGCTCGCGCGTCCCCCCGCCGAACGGCGCGGACTTCCTCACCGCCGGCGGCAACGTCACCGTGGCCCCGGGGCAGTCGCTCCTGGCCGAGGGCGGCGTCGTCCGCTACGCGGGCGCCACCACGGGAACCGTCACCGGCACGAAGGTCCACGACCCGCAGGCCGTGGCCGCCTACGCGCCGCTGCGCGGCGAGCTGCAGACGGCCAGCGCGTGCTACGCCGGGACCGGCACCCCCCGCCCGGCCACCGGAACCGCCGTCAACCAGGGGTACCAGACCCTGTTCACCGGCGACGGCACCTCCGCCCTCCAGGTCTTCAACGTCGACTTCGACATCGTCGGCCGCGGCGGCGGGACCCAGGGGGTCACCTTCGCCGGCATCCCCGCGAACGCGACCGTCCTGGTCAACCTCGTCGGCGACGCCCGCACCATCAACACCTACAGCGGCAGCCTCGCGGACACCGACCCGTGGAACCAGCTGCGCGAGCGCCTGCTGTGGAACTTCCCCACCGCGACGACCGTCACCCTGACCGGCTCGGGGCAGTTCCAGGGCAGCGTGCTGGTCGGCAACCCGGCCAGCACCGCCACGATGAACCTGCCCGGCCTGAACGGACGGTTCTTCACCACCGGCTCGCTGCTGCACAACTCCGGTCTGGGCATGACCGGGACCGAGTTCCACGCCTACCCCTTCAACGGCGACCTCCCGGAGTGCGGCAACCCGCCGGCCCCCACCGCCTCGACCAGCGTGACCAAGGTCGACTCGGCCACCGGGCAGACCCTGGCGGGCGCCACCTTCCAGCTGTGGAAGGAGAGCAACGGCGTCGCCGGCCTGCAGACCACGGGCACCACCCCGGACACCAAGGTCGGCGCCCCCTGCACCACCGGGCGCAACGGTGTCTGCTCCACGGCCGACCTCCCGCTGGGCACCTACTACTGGGAGGAGACGGCGCCGCCGCCCGGGTACGACCTGCCCCAGCCGCCGGTGACGACCGTGGTCCTCGGCACGAACGGGCAGACCGTCCCGGTCACCGTCCAGGACACCACGAGCCCGGTCGTCGAGACCGGGTCCACCAGTGTGACCAAGGTCGACTCCGCCACCGCGCGGCCGCTGGCGGGGGCGACCTTCCAGCTGTGGCACGAGACCAACGGTGTTCCGGGGCTGCAGACCACGGGCGCCAATCCCGACACCGCGGTCGGCTCCCCGTGCGTCACGCCCGCGTCGGGCGTCTGCTCGGCGTCCGGACTCCCGCTGGGTACCTACTACTGGCAGGAGACGGCGGCGCCGCCCGGGTACGACCTGCCCGGGCTCAACGTGACCACGGTCGTGCTGAACACCAACGGGCAGAGCGCCCCGGTCACCGTCGCCGACACCCCGGCCGCCGCTCCGACCGCCTCGACGAGCGTGACCAAGACCGACTCCGACAGCGGGCAGCCCTTGGCGGGGGCGACCTTCCAGTTGTGGCGTGAGACCAACGGCGTCGCCGGTCTGCAGACGTCCGGGGCGACCCCGGACACGGCGGTCGGCTCCCCGTGCGTGACCCCGGCGTCCGGTGTCTGCTCGGCGTCGGGCCTCCCGCTGGACACGTACTACTGGCAGGAGGTCTCGGCGCCCGACGGGTACGACCTGCCCGACCTCAACGTGAACACCGTGGTGCTGGACGCGAACGGGAAGAACGTCATGGTCACCGTCGCCGACGCCAAGACCATCGCTCCCACCGGGTCCACCTCCGTCACCAAGACCGACGCGGCCACCGGACAGCCGCTGGCGGGTGCGACCTTCCAGCTGTGGCACGAGACCAACGGCGTGGCCGGTCTGCAGACCACGGGGGCCAACCCCGACACGGCGGTCGGCTCCCCGTGCGTCACGCCCGCGTCGGGCGTCTGCTCGGCGTCCGGCCTCCCACTGGGTACGTACTACTGGCAGGAGACGGTGCCGCCGCCCGGGTACGACCTGCCGCAGTCCCCGGTGACGACCGTCGTCCTCGACACCAACGGGCAGGACATCCAGCTCCCCGTCCAGGACACCCACTCGACCGCCCCCACCGGGTCCACCTCCGTCAAGAAGACCGACGCCGCGACCGGACAGCCCCTGGCGGGCGCCACCTTCCAGCTCTGGCACGAGACCAACGGCGTTCCGGGGCTGCAGGCCACCGGCCCGAATCCGGACACGGCGGTGGGCTCCCCGTGCGTCACGCCCGCGTCGGGCGTCTGCTCGGCGTCCGGCCTCCCACTGGGTACGTACTACTGGCAGGAGACGGTGCCGCCGCCCGGGTACGACCTGCCCCAGTCCCCGGTGACGACCGTCGTCATCGACCTGGGCCGGCCGAACGTCCAGGTCCCCGTCCAGGACACGCAGACGCCGACCGCCCCGAGCGGGTCCACCTCCGTCAGGAAGGTCGACGCCGACAGCGGGCAGCCGCTGGCGGGCGCCGTCTTCCAGCTGTGGCGGGAGAGCAACGGCGTGGCCGGTCTGCAGACCACGGGGGACAACCCCGACACCGCCGTCGGCCCGCCGTGCACGACCCCCGCGTCGGGCGTCTGCTCGGCGGACCACCTCCCGTTGGGCACCTACTACTGGCAGGAGGTCTCCCCGCCCGAGGGCTACAACCTGTCGCGGCCCTCGGTGACCAGGGTCGAGCTGACCGGGGACCACGCGTGCGTGACGGTCACGGTCGAGGACAGCAAGTGTCCGCCGCCGCCGTGCCCGCCCACCCCCTGCCCGCCGGGCGACGAGTGGAGCCCGTACGTGCGCTTCACGCCCGTGCCGGGCTTCCTCTGGGGCGCGAACGCCTGACCGCATGACCGGCCCGTGCCCGCCGAAGCCTCCGCGCTTCGGCGGGCACGGGCCCGCCCGGACGGCGCCCCGGACGGCCCTGGGCCCTACGATGGCGCCATGAGCGGGAGCCTTCAGGTGTCAGGTGCGCACCATGCGCAGGAGCGACGGGACGACGAGCGGCTGGAGGCCGCGGCCGGCATCCTGGCGCTGCTCGCGGACCGCACCCGGCTCGCGCTGCTCCAGCGGCTGAGCGCCGGCGAGGCCGACGTGACCACGCTCACCGAGGCGGCCGGAGCCCCCCGGACGTCGGTCAGCCAGCACCTCGGCAAGCTCCGGCTGGCGGGCCTGGTCACCACCCGCAAGGACGGCCGCCGCGTCGTGTACGCGCTGCGCCACGGCCATCTGCGCCGGCTGGTCGACGAGGCGCTGAGCGTCGCCGACCACCAGATCGGCGAGCTCCCGCCGCACGACTGAGCGGATCCGTACCGGCCCGTGCCCTCCGGGGTGCGGGCCGCTTTCCCGGCGCCGCCTTCCCCTCGCCGCCTTCCGGGCCGCTTTTCCGGTCAACATGTGCACATGCGTGCACATGTTGACCTATCCTGGACGTGTCGTCCTACCGCGTCCAGTCCGAGCGGGGTCCTCATGCTCTCCGTGCTGCGCAACCGCACCTATCTGCACCTGTTCGCCGCCCAGATCGTCGCCCTGGTGGGCACCGGACTCGCCACCGTCGCGCTCGGCCTCCTCGCCTACGACCTCGCCGGGGCGGGCGCCGGATCCGTGCTCGGCACCGCGCTGGCGATCAAGATGCTCGCGTACGTCGGCATCGCCCCGGTGGTCACCGCGCTGGCCCACCGCATCCCGCGCCGGCGGCTGATGGCCGCCTCCGACCTCACCCGGGCCGCCGTCGCCCTCACCCTGCCCTTCGTCACCGAGGTGTGGCAGGTCTACGTCCTGATCTTCGTCCTGCAGTCCGCCTCGGCGGCCTTCACCCCGGCCTTCCAGTCGGTGATCCCGGAGGTGCTGCCCGAGGAGCGCGAGTACACCCGCGCCCTGTCGCTGTCCCGGCTCGCCTACGACACCGAGAGCCTGGTCAGCCCGGTACTGGCGGGCGCCCTGCTCGCGCTGATCAGCTACAACTGGCTGTTCTGGGGAACCGCCGCCGGGTTCCTCGCCTCCGCGGCCCTGGTGCTCTCGGCCGTGCTGCCCAAGCCGCTGCGGCCGGAGCCGCTTCGGTCGGTGCAGGAGGGGACCGGCGACGGCGTCCTCGCCAGGTCCGTCCGCGGCACCCGGCTGTTCCTCGCCGTGCCCCGGCTGCGGGCGATGCTCGCCCTGGACCTCGCGGCGGCCGCCGCCAGCGCCATGGTGATCGTCAACACCGTCGTCTACGTCCGCGGCCAGCTCGGCCGCCCCGCCACCGACGTCCCGATCGCGCTCGGCGCCTACGGGGCCGGGTCGATGGCCGTGGCGCTGCTGCTGCCCCGGGTGCTGGACCGGGTGCCGGACCGGATCGTCATGCTCCCGGCGGCCTTCGGCATCGTCGGGCTCTTCGCCCTGCTCGCCGTGCTCACGGCCGCCGGGCCGGGCGCCTGGCGCTGGCCCGTCCTGCTCGCCGTCTGGGCCGTCCTCGGCGCGGCCGGCTCGCTGATCCTCACCCCCACCGGCCGCGTCCTGCGCGACTCGGTGGCCGCCGAGGACCTGCCCGCCGTCTTCTCCGCCCAGTTCTCCCTCTCGCACGGCTGCTGGCTGCTCACCTACCCCCTGGCCGGCTGGCTCGGTGCCACCCTGGGCCTCACCGCGGCCGCCGTCGCCCTCGGTGCCGTCGCCCTCGCCTCCGGCCTGCTGGCCGCCCGCGCCTGGCGCGGGGTGCCGGGGGCGGCGGC
>NZ_LFVW01000362.1:0-9947 GCF_001182915.1 Kitasatospora sp. MY 5-36 | reverse complement strand
CCGGCTCACCGGAGCCACCCCGCGCCGGCGAGGGCGGTCAGCAGGGCGGGGCTGACCGCGGCGGCGACCGGGGTGATCCGGTAGCCCCGCCGGTGGGTGTACCGGGCCACCGCCACGACCGGGACGAGCAGCAGCGCGGTCGCGGCGCCCCGGGCCGCCCAGCCGCCGATCGCGGGGTGGGCCTCCAGCGCGAGCGCGGCCAGGAAGGCCGCGATCCAGCCGAACGCCAGCAGCGAGGCGGCCCCCAGGACCGTCAGCAGCGCGAGCAGCAGGTCCGTCGGACGGCCGACCGGGCGCAGCGGGTCGGCGAGCGGCAGCCGGTTCACCGCCACAGCACGCCCGAGGAGAGGACCGCCGGCAGCGCGAACGGGGCGAGCCCGGCGGCGACCGGGAGGAGCCGGTAGCCGGACCGCCGGCTGCGGAAGGCCACCACGAGGCCCGCCGCCAGGGCGACCACCGGGGCGGCCAGCATCCCGATGCCCAGGAAGGCCCACCCGCGCCCGTCCCCGTCGTCCCCGTAGCCGGGGATGGTGCCGAGGCAGGCGACGAGGAGGAAGGCGACGAACGGCAGCACGCCCCCCAGCAGGGGCAGCGACAGCAGGGCGAGGGCGGCGTCCTTGGGCCGGGACGGGCCGATGCGCACCGGGATCGAGGTCATGGCAGGAGTCTGGCGGGGCCGGGCCCGGTCGTACATGAGTACGGCTACTCATTCGCGAACCGGGGACTTCCGGGACTCGCCGTTGGCACTCTGGTTGACTGAGTGCTAACACGGCCCTATGGTCATCCTTGGCACTCACCACTAGGGGAGTGCTAACGCGACGACGTGTGTCTGACCCCCGCGACGGCAGGCCCGCAGGATCGCCCCTACCCGTTAGAAAACCCCGTAATCTCCGAAGGGGAGCTCGGACGTGACCACCAGCAGCAAGGTTGCCATCAAGCCGCTCGAGGACCGCATCGTGGTCCAGCCGCTCGACGCCGAGACCACCACGGCCTCCGGCCTGGTTATCCCGGACACCGCCAAGGAGAAGCCCCAGGAGGGCGTCGTCCTGGCCGTCGGCCCGGGCCGCTTCGAGGACGGTCAGCGTCTGCCGCTCGACCTCGCCGTCGGCGACATCGTCCTGTACTCGAAGTACGGCGGCACCGAGGTGAAGTACAAGGGCGAGGAGTACCTCGTCCTCTCGGCCCGCGACGTTCTCGCGGTCATCGAGAAGTAAGACGTACCGACCCGCCCCGGATCCGTGTCCCAGTGACAGGGGCCCGGGGCGTGGTTGTTGGTTCACGTAGTTCGGCGGCCGGTGGGCCGGCCGCAGCCCCGAGGGAATAGGGAACATGGCGAAGATCCTGCAGTTCGACGAGGACGCCCGCCGCTCGCTGGAGCGCGGTGTCAACAAGCTGGCCGACACCGTCAAGGTGACCATCGGCCCCAAGGGCCGCAACGTCGTCATCGACAAGAAGTTCGGCGCCCCGACCATCACCAACGACGGTGTCACCATCGCCCGCGAGGTCGAGCTGGACGACCCGTACGAGAACCTTGGCGCGCAGCTCGTCAAGGAGGTCGCCACCAAGACCAACGACGTCGCGGGTGACGGCACCACGACCGCCACCGTGCTGGCCCAGGCCCTGGTCAACGAGGGTCTGCGCAACGTCGCCGCCGGTGCCGGCCCGGCCGCCCTGAAGAAGGGCATCGACAAGGCCGTCGCCGCGGTCTCCGAGCACCTGCTGTCCGTCGCCCGCGAGATCGAGGGCAAGGACGACGTCGCCGCCGTCGCCTCCCTCTCCGCGCAGGACACCCAGGTCGGCGAGCTGATCGCCGAGGCGATCGACAAGGTCGGCAAGGACGGTGTCATCACCGTCGAGGAGTCGAACACCTTCGGCGTGGAGCTGGACTTCACCGAGGGCATGCAGTTCGACAAGGGCTACCTGTCGCCGTACTTCGTCACCGACGCCGAGCGCCAGGAAGCGGTCCTCGAGGACCCGTACATCCTGATCAACCAGGGCAAGATCTCCTCCATCCAGGAGCTGCTGCCGCTGCTGGAGAAGATCCTCCAGGGCGGTGCCTCCAAGCCGCTGCTGATCATCGCCGAGGACGTCGACGGCGAGGCGCTGTCGACCCTGGTCGTGAACAAGATCCGTGGCACCTTCAACGCCGTCGCCGTCAAGGCCCCGGGCTTCGGCGACCGCCGCAAGGCGATCCTCGGCGACCTGGCCGTCCTGACCGGTGGCCAGGTCATCTCCGAGGAGGTCGGCCTCAAGCTCGACCAGGTCGGCCTGGACGTGCTGGGCACCGCCCGCCGCGTGACCATCACCAAGGACGAGACCACGGTCGTCGACGGTGCCGGTGACTCCGAGGCCGTCGCCGGCCGCGTCGCCCAGATCAAGGGCGAGATCGCCGCGACCGACTCCGACTGGGACCGCGAGAAGCTGCAGGAGCGCCTGGCCAAGCTGGCCGGCGGCGTCTGCGTCATCAAGGTCGGCGCCGCCACCGAGGTGGAGCTGAAGGAGCGCAAGCACCGCCTGGAGGACGCCATCTCGGCGACCCGCGCCGCGGTCGAGGAGGGCATCGTCGCCGGCGGTGGCGCCTCCCTGGTCCACGCCGCCAAGGTGCTGGACGAGGGCCTGGGCCTGTCGGGTGACGAGGCCACCGGTGTCGCCGTGGTCCGCAAGGCGCTGCACGAGCCGCTGCGCTGGATCGCCCAGAACGCCGGCCTGGAGGGCTACGTCATCACCTCCAAGGTCGCCGAGCTGGAGATCGGCCAGGGCTACAACGCCGCCACCGGCGAGTACGGTGACCTGGTGAAGGCCGGCGTCATCGACCCGGTCAAGGTCACCCGCTCCGCCCTGGAGAACGCCGCCTCGATCGCCTCCCTGCTTCTCACCACCGAGACCCTCGTGGTGGAGAAGAAGGAGGAGGAGGCCGACAACGGTCACGGCCACGGCCACGGCCACTCGCACTGAGGCTCCGACGCCTGACCGGAGGCCCGGTCCGCTCCCCCCGGGGGCGGGCCGGGCCTCCGGCGTTCCGTCCGGGCCTCGCTTGAGGCTTCAACTATCAGCAGAATTTTGCAGAATGCAAAGATTGCCTTATAACTAAGGCATGATCGAGGCCCGCCATCTGCGCGTTCTGCGTGCCGTCGCCCGCACCGGCTCCTTCTCCGCCGCCGCCCGCGAGCTGGGGTGTACGCAGCCCGCCATCAGTCAGCAGATGAAGGCCCTGGAGAAGTCGGTGGACACCCCGCTGGTGGTCCGCTCGGGCCGCGGGATGCAGCTCAGCGAGGCCGGCCGGGTCCTGCTCAAGCATGCCACCGGAATCCTGGCCGGGCTCTCCGCCGCCGAGGAGGAGGTGGCCGCGATCGCCGGGCTGCGGGCCGGACGGGTGCGGCTGGTCTCCTTCCCGACCGCGAGCTCCACCCTGGTGCCGCCCGCGGTCGCCCGCCTGCGGGACAGCCATCCGGGGGTGCGCGTGTCGCTGGTCGAGGCCGAGCCGCCGGAGTCGCTGGCGATGCTGCGCGGCGGCGAGTGCGAGATCGCGCTGGCCTTCCGCTACCCGCAGTCCGACGGCGCCGTCGCGCTTCCGGCGCCCGCCCACGGCACGCCGCGCGAGGCCCGGGCCGAGGCCAACCTGGAGGCGCAGCAGCTGACCGCCGGGACCGACTGGTCCGACCTGGTGGTCGCCCCGCTGCTGGACGACCCGCTGGTGGGCGTGCTGCCGGCCGGCCATCCGCTGGCGGGGCGGGGCGGGGCGGTGGGGCTGGCCGAGCTGGCGGAGGAGCAGTGGATCGCCGGCTGCCCGCAGTGCCGGGGGCACCTGGTGGAGCTGTGCACCGGGGCGGGCTTCGAGCCGCGGATCGACTTCGCGACGGACGACTACCCGGCGGTGGTGGGCCTGGTGGCGGCCGGTCTCGGGGTGGCGGTGCTGCCCCGGCTGGCGCTGCGGTCGGTGCGTCCTGACGGCGTGTCGACGGTGCCGGTGCGGACGGCCTCCGGGGCGCCCGCGGTGCGCCAGGTGGTCGCGCTGACCCTCCCGGACCTGGCCGAGGTGCCGGCCGTGGCGCTGATGCTGGAGCGGCTGGCGGGGGCGGCCGCCGACCGCTGACGGTGGGTGACGGGGCTGCCGGGGTCCGGTACGTACGGTGAGCCAGAAGACTGAAGCGCCGCGAAGAAACGTTTCTTCACGGCGCTCAAGGAGACGGGTCTACCGCTGGGCGACCGCCGGCGGGGCCAGCGGAACCTCGACCAGTCGGTGCCGCGAGCGCCCCAGCATCTCCTCGCGTTCGTCCTCGGTCATCCCGCCCCACACGCCGTACGGCTCGCGGACCGCCAGCGCGTGCGCCGCGCACTCGGCGATCACCGGGCAGCGCATGCAGACCTCCTTGGCGCTGGCCTCGCGCGAACTGCGCGCCGCCCCGCGCTCGCCCTCGGGGTGGAAGAAGAGCGAGCTGTCCACGCCACGGCAGGCTGCGGAGAGCTGCCAGTCCCAGAGGTCCGCGTTGGGACCGGGGAGGCGGGAGAAATCTGCCATGGCTCATTCCCTTCAGAGGCTGTCGGCCGTCGGCCGGGCGTTCGGCGGGGCTGCTGCCGAGCGGTGCGGCGGGGCTTCGATGCACTGGTGTGGACACCTGGAAATATGACTTAAGGCAACTCCATGGACAAGTCACCCACACACTGGCACAACAGTCAATGACCATACGAAAGCTATAAAAACGGGCATAGTGGGCAAGGGGCTCCAGCGGGCGCGGACGTGGCAATCGGGTGGTCGACGGGCGCGCGGGGTGCCGAATCGATGTGCGGGTCGTACGCCGACCGCGCGCGAGCTGCGCAAAAGAGCGGCGTGTGCACCGCGATGCGGCTGATCGGTAATGGGTTGGCCACGTACAGTGGTGGAGATGGCCCCGAAGGCCGTAACTCATTCGAGTGACGGTCGTTGGAAGTGCGGAGGCGGTTAGCGGGCGCCGGACGTCGGGAACGATCGCGGGCAGGTTGGGGCGATCACCGCGGAGTCCGTCGCCGATCGGCCGTGTCGTAGAGGTTCGTACCAGCCAGGAGGCTCAACGTGACGCGGATCAGCTGCGGAGGACGACGGTCATGACTTCCGTTCTCGTTTGCGACGATTCCCCGCTCGCCCGCGAGGCGCTTCGCCGCGCGGTCGCGACCGTACCCGGTGTGGACCGGGTCACCACCGCGACGAACGGGGAGGAGGTCCTCCGCCGCTGGGTGGCCGACCGCTCCGATCTCGTTCTGATGGACGTCCGGATGCCCGGCCTCGGCGGGGTCGAGACGGTCCGGCGGCTGCTGTCCGCCGACCCGGGCGCGCGGATCATCATGCTCACCGTCGCCGAGGACCTCGACGGGGTCGCGCTCGCGGTGGCCGCGGGCGCCCGCGGGTACCTGCACAAGGACGCCTCGCGCGCCGAGCTGCGGGCCACCGTCACCCAGGCCCTCGCCGACCCGACCTGGCGGCTCGCCCCCCGCCGGCTGCGCAGCCCCGACATGGGCGCGGCGCCCACCCTGACGGCGCGTGAGATCCAGGTGCTGGAGGGCATGAGCCACGGCCGCAGCAACGCCGAGATCGGCCGCGAGCTGTTCCTCTCCGAGGACACCGTGAAGACCCACGCCCGACGGCTGTTCAAGAAGCTCGGGGCCTCCGACCGGGCGCACGCGGTGGCGCTGGGCTTCCGCTGGGGCCTGGTCCGCTGACCACCGGCGGCGCCGCCGGTTGCGGCGTGCCGCCGGAGGTTCCCGGAGCGGGCGCCGCACGGGCGTGTGACGTTACGGTCCCGAGGTTGCACCATGGAGGAGTGGAGCACCTCGGGGACCAGCGGACAGGCACTGCGGCGAACCACGCAGCCGCAGGACACTCGGCGGACGGCGCGACGGACGGGACCGCCGACGGCGGCGGGGCGGGAGGCGGCACGGTGCAGGAGGGGCCGGTGGTGCGCGGGACGCCGGACGGTGCCGCAGCGCATAACGTTCCGGTGCACAACTCCGGACGCGGTGCCGCGTTTTCCCGCTCGACCAGGCACCATGGACCGATGCGCGACGACGTCGCCGGTGCGACCGGCCAGGCGGACCCGGTGGAGGCCGAGCCCTCCGGTCCGGGCCACGGTCCGTCGTACGCCGAACCCGGCGGTTCCGCCGGTGGGACCGGGCCGGGCCGCCGGCCGGTGCTCGGCACGGGCGGCTCGCCGCTGGTGGGCGAACTGGTCGCGGCCGCGGTGCGCGGCGAGAACCCGGCGATCGACGCGCTGCTCGCCTACGTCCACCCGCTGGCGCTGCGGTACTGCCGCGCCAAGCTGGTCCGGCTGCCCGGCGGGGCCCGCCACCACGTGGACGACGTCGCGCAGGAGGTCTGCGTGGCGGTGCTCTGCGCACTGCCCCGGTACAAGGACCAGGGGCGCCCGTTCGAGGCCTTCGTGTACGGGATCGCCGCGCACAAGATCGCCGATCTCCAGCGGGCCGCGATGCGCGGGCCCGGCTCGACCGTCGTGCCGCAGGACGACCTGCCGGAGGTGCCGGACGAGGCGCTCGGCCCGGAGGAGCAGGCGCTGCTGAGCAGCGACGCGGCCTGGGCGAAGGAGCTGCTCTCCAACCTGCCGGCCCGTCAGCGCGAGCTGGTGCTGCTGCGGGTGGCCGCCGGGCTGTCGGCGGAGGAGACCGGCGAGGTGCTCGGGATGTCACCGGGTGCCGTCCGGGTGGCCCAGCACCGGGCGCTCAGCCGGCTGCGGGCGCTCGCGGAGGAGTCCTCCTGACCACTCCTCCCGTTGCGTGCCGTTTCCGCCGGTTGCGGGCGGAATGATCCACGGGGCGGGGTTGTTGTCAAGGGCACACGAGGACACATTCGCGGTGCCAGTACCATGGGGTATCGGCGCCTGGGCGGGTTGCCAAAGTTTGACGGGTGCGCGCGGGGTCCCCTTGGAGGATCCTCCTATTCGTACCCGGCTTCGGCGGTCTGCGCGAGTGAGCGATGAATGCGCCCCCACCCTCAGGGCGTGAGCGGATTAGGCCGGCCACGGAAGGTACCCCCCAAATGTCTTACAACGCCGCAGGCGTACCCGAGAAGTTCGCCATGCTCGGGCTCACGTACGACGACGTCCTGCTGCTGCCCGGGGCCTCCGAGGTGCTGCCGAACCAGGTGGACACCTCCTCCCGGGTCTCCCGGAACGTGCGCGTCAACATCCCGCTGCTGTCCGCGGCGATGGACAAGGTCACCGAGTCGCGCATGGCCATCGCGATGGCCCGCCAGGGCGGCGTCGGCGTGCTGCACCGCAACCTCTCGGTCGAGGACCAGGCCAACCAGGTCGACCTGGTGAAGCGGTCCGAGTCCGGCATGGTCACCGACCCGATCACGGTCGGCCCGGAGACCACCCTGGGCGAGGCCGACGCGCTGTGCGCCAAGTTCCGCATCTCCGGCGTGCCGATCGCCGACGAGGCGGGCAAGCTGCTCGGCATCGTCACCAACCGCGACATGGCCTTCGAGTCGGACCGCACCCGCCAGGTCCGCGAGATCATGACCCCGATGCCGCTGATCACCGGCAAGGTCGGCATCTCCGGCGTGGACGCGATGGCCCTGCTGCGCCGCCACAAGATCGAGAAGCTGCCGCTGGTCGACGACGAGGGCCGGATCAAGGGCCTGATCACCGTCAAGGACTTCGTCAAGGCCGAGCAGTACCCGAACGCCGCCAAGGACGCCGAGGGCCGGCTGCTGGTCGGCGCTGCCGTCGGTGCCAGCGCCGAGGCGTTCGACCGGGCCCAGGCCCTGGTCGAGGCCGGTGCGGACTTCCTGGTGGTGGACACCTCGCACGGCCACAGCCACAACGCGCTGGCCTGGATCGCGAAGATCAAGTCGGCCGTCGGGATCGACGTGGTCGGCGGCAACGTGGCCACCCGGGACGGCGCCCAGGCGCTGATCGACGCCGGCGTGGACGGCGTCAAGGTCGGCGTCGGCCCCGGCTCCATCTGCACCACCCGCGTGGTCGCCGGCATCGGCGTCCCGCAGGTCACCGCCATCTATGAGGCCGCCCAGGCCTGCCTGGCGGCCGGCGTGCCGGTCATCGGCGACGGCGGCCTGCAGTACTCGGGCGACATCGGCAAGGCGCTGGCCGCCGGTGCCGACACCGTGATGCTCGGCTCGCTGCTGGCCGGCTGCGAGGAGTCCCCGGGCGAGCTGATGTTCATCAACGGCAAGCAGTTCAAGTCCTACCGCGGCATGGGCTCGCTGGGCGCCATGCAGTCCCGTGGCCAGGGCCGCTCGTACTCCAAGGACCGCTACTTCCAGGCCGAGGTGGCCTCGGACGACAAGCTCGTCCCCGAGGGCATCGAGGGCCAGGTGCCCTACCGCGGCCCGCTGTCGGCCGTGCTGCACCAGCTGGTCGGCGGTCTGCGCCAGACCATGGGCTACGTCGGCGCCGCCACCGTCGCCGAGATGGAGAGCAAGGGCCGCTTCGTCCGGATCACCTCGGCGGGCCTCAAGGAGAGCCACCCGCACGACATCCAGATGACCGTCGAGGCGCCGAACTACTCGGCCCGCTGAGCCACCGGCCACCGAGGGGCCCGCCGCCGCACCGCGGCGGCGGGCCCCTGCCGGTGCGCCCGGGCGCGGGCCGTCGGGGCGGGACCAGCGGCAGTACGGGATACTGGGGGGCGGCCGGGGTGACCCGGCGGGCATGAGCAACAAAGCAGAAGGGCTCGAAGTGACTGAGATCGAGATCGGGCGAGGCAAGCGCGGCCGACGGGCGTACGCCTTCGACGACATCGCCGTCGTCCCCAGCCGCCGGACCCGGGACCCGAAGGAGGTCTCGATCGCCTGGCAGATCGACGCCTACCGCTTCGAGCTGCCGTTCCTGGCCGCCCCGATGGACAGCGTGGTCTCGCCGCAGCAGGCCATCCAGATCGGCCGCCTCGGCGGTCTGGGCGTGCTGAACCTCGAAGGCCTGTGGACCCGCTACGAGGACCCGCAGCCGCTGCTGGACGAGATCGCCGCGATCACCGACGAGTCCACCGCGACCCGCCGGCTCCAGGAGATCTACGCCGCGCCGATCCGCGCCGAGCTGATCAAGCAGCGGATCCAGGAGGTCCGCGACTCCGGCGTGGTCACCGCCGCCGCGCTCTCGCCGCAGCGCACCGCCGAGTTCTCCAAGGCCGTGGTGGACGCTGGCGTCGACGTCTTCGTCATCCGCGGCACCACCGTCTCGGCCGAGCACGTCTCCAGCGCCGCCGAGCCGCTCAACCTCAAGCAGTTCATCTACGAGCTGGACGTCCCGGTGATCGTCGGCGGCTGCGCCACGTACACCGCGGCCCTGCACCTGATGCGGACCGGTGCCGCCGGTGTGCTGGTCGGCTTCGGTGGCGGCGCCGCCCACACCACGCGGAACGTCCTGGGCATCCAGGTGCCGATGGCCACCGCCGTGGCCGACGTGGCGGCCGCCCGTCGCGACTACATGGACGAGTCCGGTGGCCGCTACGTGCACGTCATCGCGGACGGCGGCGTCGGCTACAGCGGGGACATCCCGAAGGCCGTGGCCTGCGGCGCGGACGCGGTCATGATCGGTGCCGCGCTGGCGCGGGCGACGGACGCCCCGGGCAAGGGGATCCACTGGGGGATGGAGGCCGTCCACGAGGAGCTGCCGCGCGGCAAGCGCGTGGACCTCGGGACCGTCGGCACCACCGAGGAGATCCTGACCGGGCCCTCGCACACGCCGGACGGGACCATGAACCTGTTCGGCGCGCTGCGTCGGGCGATGGCCACCACGGGCTACACGGAGCTCAAGGAGTTCCAGCGGGTCGAGGTCACCGTCAACCCGGCGCTCGACCACCGCTGAGTCCTGACCTGACCTGATCGAGGGGCCCCTGCCGGGTGACGGCGGGGGCCTTCTCCTTTTCCCGGTGCGGGAGGCGGGTGCGGTGCGGGGAGGGGACGGGGCGGGCGGTCAACTCCGCGTGGCGCTGCGGCG